>JBQCFV010000534.1:0-2745 GCA_051958695.1 Chitinophaga sp.
AAGCGCGTCCGCGGAAGTGCCGTGATAAAAACGCGCGGCGGAATCGTAATTGGGATAACGCGCCAATACCTGCGTTTGCCCGCCGATGTAAAGCCTGTCCATCGTTTTTACGGAAGCGGGAACGGCCGCCGCGTAAACGCCGCCGCTCTGCGCCTGCCATTGCACGGTTAACGGGGCCGCGCCGCTGATCACCGCCTGTTTGCCGGGTGCGCCGGTAATAAGCAGCCCGTTGTCTTCCGGGGTAAGCACCAGCGTGCGGCTAAGATAATAAGTGCCAGCCTGCAGCACGACCGTTATCTGTCTGCCGGGCTGCTGCGTCCTGAGCTGCCGCCAGCGTTGCTGCGCGCCCTGCAAGGTAGCCAGGGGCTTTTCTTTTGTGCCCGGATTACCGTCGCTGCCCGCCGGAGAAAGATAGATATGCCCGTTTTGCGCCTGCCCCGGCTGGTGCAGCGCCAGTATGATGCAGCCGGTGAGTAGCCATTTAACCATCGTGCCTGGGTTAGTTTTTACTAAGATAGCCCCTTATTCCAAGGCGGATTAATAGCATTTGAACATTTACTTGCAGAAAAATTTGGAGAATAAAGGTTTATTCGTACTTTTATAGTGTACTAGTTAAATAGTACACTAAATATTTGCATATGGTATCCCTTCAACACCTTCAGTTTTCTTACAAAAGATCCGTTCCCATTCTTGCGGACGTAAACCTGGCGCTTCAACCCGGGCGCATTTACGGGCTGCTCGGCAAAAACGGGGCGGGAAAAAGCAGCCTGCTGTACAATATCTGCGGCCTCCGCTTTCCCGTTTCGGGAGAGGTCAGCGTGCTCGGTCATACGCCGGCAAAGCGCAGCCCGGCTTTCCTGCAGCAGGTTTGCCTGCTCCCCGAAGATTTTGAAATGCCGGCCATGCACGTGCGCGAGTACGTCAATTTATACGCGCCTTTTTATCCCGCCTTCAGCCGCGAAGCCTTCGAAGGTTATATAAAAGCCTTCGGAGTGCCCGCGCACCAGTCGTTGCAGGCCCTTAGCCACGGCGAACAGAAAAAAGTGCTCATCAGCTTTACGCTCGCCACCAACGCGCGGCTGATCCTGATGGACGAACCGACCAACGGGCTGGACATTCCTTCCAAACGCCAGTTCCGCAAAGTGATCGCGGGCAGCCTGCAGGAAAACCAGTGCATCGTGATCAGCACGCACCAGGTAAAAGACCTGGACAGCCTGATAGACGAAGTGCTGATCCTGGATGAGCATCGCATCATTTTGCAGGAAAGCGTTTCGGGCATTACCGAGAAGCTGAGCTTCCGGCAGGTGATGAGCCTCGAAGAGTCGGAAATGCCCATCTACAGCGAAGGCGCGCTGAAAGGTTACGCCGTGGTGGCCGTCAACCGCAGGGCCGAGCAAAGCCGCATGGACATGGAAATGTTCTTTAACGCGGTGATGGTCGAAAAAGAAAAAATACTCTCCGTATTCCAGCAATAAATCCTTTTACCATGCATTTCTCCTTCCCCCGTTTTTTATTACTGCTGAAAATGCAGTTCGCCGTCAACCGGCGCCTGTACCTGCTCGGTTCTGCGGCCATCGCCGGGCTCCTGCTGGTGTATATGGTCTTCCGCGCCGCAAATGCGGATTTTGGTTTTGAATACTTCATGCAGGCGGAGAATTACGCGCTGTCGCTCTGCCTGATGTCCGTAGTGTTTGGCGCCATGATCTTCCGGCAATACGATGGCAAGCCCGGCAGAACGCAGGCCCTGATGCTTCCAGCCTCCGCGCTGGAAAAGCTGGCGGTGGCCCTGCTGATGGTGTTCATCGTTTTTCCCGCAGCGTATTCGCTGATCTATCTTTTGTGCAACCTGCTCACGAACCAGCTGGACGTTCACATGTTCGGCCATCCCAACGAATTGTACCTGTTAAATGGCGGGGAAGAAATGATGGGCGTATTCCTTTTGGCGATGACGTTACCTGTCGTAATGTTCTGCGCGATCTGGTTCAGGCGGCTTACGTTCGTAAAAACGATCGTGCTGTTGTGTTTGCCGGTGCTGGTATTTTCGTTCTTCAACAACCTGCTCGGCAAAATGGCCGTACGCGGCGTGCAACCGGCCCATCCTGATGGTCAGGATCTGATCTATTGGGCGGGCCGGCCGTTTAAAAGCCTGCTGGTTACGGTGAACAGGCCTCCGGAGCGGATCGGGCAGCTGATATACGATGTGTCATTGCCGCCGGCTCAGCAATGGGTGTTTACGCTGTTCGTAATTTCTATCCCGTTGCTGTTCCTCTACCTGGCGTATCTCAAGTTGCGTGAACAGGAATTGTAAAGCATCACAAATCTTTTTATGGAATTTAATCAATCACAAGCCATATATCTCCAGATCGCGGAATACGTGTGCGACCAGGTACAGCTGCAGCACTGGCTGCCGGAAGGCAAAGTGCCGTCGGTACGCGAGCTGGCCGTAACGCTGGAAGTAAATCCCAATACGGTGATGCGGTCTTACGAGCACCTGCAGCAGCAGGACATTATCTATACGCGCCGCGGCCTCGGCTACTTCGTGAGCGGCGATGCGGTGAAAAAAATACTCGCCATGCGCAGGGAGCAGTTCCTGCAGGAAGAGCTGCCGCTGTTTTTCCGGAAGATGTACCTGTTGGGCATCGAGCTGGACGAATTGAAAGCGCGGTATGAAAAGTTCAAACAGCGCCAGCTGAAGGCGCCATAAACCCGAGCTGATATGAAATAGAAAAGCTACAAGATATTTTT
>JBQCFV010000535.1:0-2162 GCA_051958695.1 Chitinophaga sp.
AACTTACAAGGAACGGTTACCAAACCGCCTGGATCGGCAAATGGCACCTAGGCAACCTGCCCCAGGGCTTTGATTACTGGCGCATTCTGCCGGGACAGGGACAATATTTCAATCCCGATTTCATCGAAAAAGATAAAGACACCGCACGCATTCCCGGTTACGTGACAAATATAATCACCGACGTCTCCGTCAACTGGCTGGAGCATCGCGATACTTCCAAACCCTTCATGCTGGTGGTCGGCCACAAAGCCACGCACCGCGAATGGCTGCCGGCCCTGGAAGATCTCGGCGCATACGACAACGTGAATTTCCCCCTCCCCAAATCCTTTTACGACGACTACAAAAACCGCGAAGCAGCCAAAAACCAGGACATGACCATCGACAAAACGATGCGCATCCTGGAAGACCTGAAGGTACATGTGAACTACGACCGGTTCGTCTACCGGCGCATGAGCCCTGAACAAAGAGCGAAGTACAAAGCGTATTACGATAAGGTGAGCCAGGAATTTGACGAAAAGAACCTCAGCGGCAAAGCCCTCATCGAATGGAAATACCAGCGTTACCTGAAAGATTATCTGTCCACCGCACGCGCGCTGGACAGGAACGTTGGCCGCCTGCTGGACTACCTCGACAAAAGCGGCCTGGCAAAAAACACCGTGGTGGTGTACGCTTCGGACCAGGGCTTTTATATGGGCGAGCACGGCTGGTTCGACAAAAGGTTCATTTATGAAGAATCGCTCCGCACGCCGTTCCTGATGCGGTATCCCGGCGTGATCAAGCCCGGCACGAAAGTGAACGAACTGATGGCAAATATAGACTGGGCGCCCACTATCCTCGACCTCGCGGGAGTAGCCAGGCCTGAAGGGATGCAGGGCGTGTCGTTCCTGCCGTTGGTGACGCCCGGCGCAGACAAATCCGGCTGGCGGAAAGCAGTGTACTATCACTATTACGAGTTCCCCCAGCCGCATCATGTGTACCCGCATTTCGGTCTGCGCACTGAACGCTATACGCTGGTCCGTTTTTATGGCCCCGGCGACAGCTGGGAGCTGTACGATCTTAAAAAAGACCCGATGCAGCTGCGCAATATCTATGGCACGAAAGGCACGGAAAAGATCACGGCCGGCCTGAAAGAAGAGCTGCGCAGGCAGATCGTCCATTACGATGATGACGAAGCGCTGAAAATACTGGATAAAGGTTAATGAATTTTAAGCCGGTCATACGAATGACCGGCTTTTTTTGATAAATATTTATTGTTTTTCGATAAATATTTATCTATATTTGCCCTGTTATTAAAAACGGGGAATTATGGAAATCAAAATGGGTACCCGGCAGGTTTTAAAAATATTGTACATCCTGTCGTGGATAATATTTATCGGCGTCTGCATCGAGGCGGGCGGTTTTATATTCAGCGCTTTTTATGCGCTGGCGCTCAACCCGGCGGGTGCGCATATGCATTGGCAGGGGATCGATCTCTCGGGGCTGTATCAGTACGACCGCGGGTATTTTTTTGTAGAAACACTGATGATGAGCATTGTGGCGGTGATGCGGGCATGTTTGTTTTATCTGATCGTAAAGATCCTGCACGATAAAAAGCTGGACATGGCGCAGCCTTTCAACAGGGAAATGGGGCGTTTTATTTTTAATGCATCTTACCTGGCTTTGGGGATAGGCTTGTTTTCCTGGTGGGGCGCGAAATATACAGCGTGGTTTGTAAGCCAGGGCGTGGAAATGCCCGACCTGCAAGAGCTGCGGCTGGGCGGCGCAGACGTGTGGCTGTTTATGGGCGTTACGCTTTTTGTGATCGCGCAGATCTTCAAGCGGGGAATTGAAATCCAAACGGAAAACGACCTAACAGTATAAGCCATGCCGATCGTTGTGAATCTTGATGTAATAATGGCCAAACGGAAAATATCGTTAAACGAGCTTTCGGAAAAAGTGGGCTTGACCCTGGCCAATCTTTCCATACTCAAAACCGGGAAAGCAAAAGCGATACGGTTCAGCACGCTCGAAGCGATTTGCAAAGCGCTGGATTGTCAGCCTGCGGATATCCTGGAATATAAAAGCGATTAAATTAAAAAAGGTATCAGCCGGTTGGTCTGATACCTTTTGTTGGTAGCCTCGCCTGGAATCGAACCAGGATCTGGAGCTTCGGAAACTCTTAT
>JBQCFV010000536.1:0-4589 GCA_051958695.1 Chitinophaga sp.
CGTTCATCGGCGGGCCGGTGGGCGACCGCATCGGCAGGAAATACGTGATCTGGATCTCTAGTCTCGGCGTGGCGCCTTTTTCGCTGCTGATGCCGCATGTAAGCCTTTTCTGGACGGTGATCCTCAGCGTGTTCATCGGCGTGATCCTGTCGTCCGCGTTCTCCGCCATTCTCGTATATGCGCAGGAGTTAGTACCGGGTAAAGTTGGCATGATCGCCGGGCTGTTTTTTGGTTTCGCCTTTGGTATGGCCGGTGTGGGATCGGCGCTGCTGGGCAAGCTGGCGGACAGAACGAGCATCGGCTATGTGTACCAGGTGTGCGCATATTTGCCGCTGATAGGGCTGCTCACGGGCTTTTTGCCGAATATTGAAGGGAAGAAAAAACAAGTTGCATAAATACAAAACGGGCTGCATCAGCATGGCAGCCCGTTTTTTTTATTGACGATGTTATTACAACCGCAGATACCCCGCTACCTGCGCTACATGCACATTCGAAAAATTATCATTCCGCTGATCGATGTACTGGTTGAGATAACCCGCCTCCAGGTCGAACCGCGCGCTGAAACGATAGCCCAGCGCTACATACGCCCTGTTCTGGTCGAACGTTTGCCCGTTCACCACGCTTTTATCGCCGAAGTTGAGGAACACCTCGTTCTGCACCGCCCCAAACATTCCTTTTGAAAAAGATCTTTCCCCGCTGAACGGGATAACGCCGCGCAGGAAGTACCGGAAGCGGTGCGCAGTATTGTGCCCGTCCTTATCCCATTTGGTTTCGGCGGCATCGTACACCATATTCCCGATAAAACGCTGCTCCACCCTGAAGCGGTGCTGCAGCGGGAAGAACGCCACTGGGTGGCTGATGATGAATTGTTCCCAGATGCGATGTTCGGTAAAATGCTCCGTTTGCTGGTAACGGTTGCTCACCATCGCATAACCCGCGGTGAGTATCATGTTTTTTCGCACATGATAATTGATGCCGGGCCGCACGATAAATGTCTGGAAAGATTCCCAGCGGTCGCCGGAACGTGCCGTTGCATCCAGGTGTATGCTGAATTTGGAATCCTGTATCCTGTAGGAGTTGAAAACCGAAAGCCAGCCCGCGAACTGCGGTCCCTGCTGGGCTTTGAGCATGGTTACCGTGAAGAGGAACAAGATCCCCGTGAAAATTATCTGCCTCATGCGGTTAAAAATAACGCAGGAAGCCGACTTATTCAAACAGGCGCGCGAAGTGGTTTTCGAGATGTTTGCGCATGCCGTTGCGAAATTCTTCCGGGGTGCCGTTCTCCAGTATGTCCACCAGCCCTTTATGCGATACGAACGTTTTCAGCACCGGCTGTTTTTTCAGCAGCCCGCTGTTGTGCACGTAATCAAAAACCGGCAGCAGCATTTTCTGGAATTTTTTCAGCGTCTCGTTCCCCGCGATCTCGTACAGCTTGCCATGGAAGGCAATTTCATGCTCGATATTAAAAAGTTGCGTCTGCGTGGCGGGCGGCTCTGTTTTTACGATGTTCTTCAGCTCGCGGATATCTTCTTTGGTAACACGGTGAAAAAGAAAATCGGCCATCCCTATTTCCAGCACGAGCCTTATTTCGAAAATTTCTTTCAGCGTATCCTGGTCGAGAATGTGCGGGTTCATGCTTTTGTGCAGGTTGCCGAACAGGTCGGGACTGGTGATCACCGCGCCTTTTTTCTTGCGCGATTCGATGAGCCCCATCAAACGCAGCCGCAGCAAGGCTTCGCGGATCACCGTGCGGCTTACGCCAAGCGTTTCCGCCAGCTCCATTTCTTTGGGAATGGGGTCGCCTACCTTCAATTTCCTTTCCTGCAGCAGGTTTACGAGGTTCGCTTCCACTTTATCGACCAGCGAGCTGGTATCTATCGTTTTCAAACTTTCTTTTATCGCGGAGAGACTCATATTATGTTGTACTTAATTCAAATGTAGAAAAATCAGCGAGAAATCCTCTTACCCGTTCGAAGCATCCTCATAAACTACTGACAATCAACCATCAAATAATTTATTTGGAATTACCAGACGGATTCTTTTAACTTTATTATGTCATACATAATGCAAATATAGTTCCTAAACACAACCAAAATTCCATCTCATGAAATCATTTAACAAGAAAGTATGGCTTCTGCTGACTTGCTTTCTTTTCTCCGCCGCCGCCTGGGGCCAGGCGGGAAAGATCACCGGGAAAGTGACCTCGGACGAAGACAAACAACCGCTTCCCGGCGTAACCGTTATGGTTAAAGGAACTGCGAGGGGCACGCAAACCGGCCCCACCGGCGAATTTTCCATCGAGGCCGCTACCGCTGACGTGCTCGTGTTCAGGTTCACCGGTTTTATCACCCACGAACAGGCCGCAGGCAGCGGCGCTTCCATCCAGGTATCGCTGAAGCCGGATATTGCCAAGCTGAACGAAGTGGTGA
The DNA here is from genome assembly GCA_051958695.1 of Chitinophaga sp. Lineage (GTDB taxonomy): Bacteria > Bacteroidota > Bacteroidia > Chitinophagales > Chitinophagaceae > Chitinophaga. The sequence goes on from JBQCFV010000536.1 coordinate 2,430, forward strand.
TCGTGGGTTACGGCGAGCAAAGCCGCAAAACGCTCACCTCCTCTATTTCACGGGTGGACGGCAACGTGCTGAAATCCGTACCGCGCACGAACGTAGCCACGGCGCTGCAGGGCACCGCGCCCGGTTTGCGCGTGCAGCAAAACACCGGCCAACCCGGTTCCACGCCTACCATCGTTTTTCGCGGCGGCACCAACTTCAACGGTTCGGGCTCCCCGCTCATCGTGGTGGACGGTGTGATCGTGCCGTCTTTGTATGGCATCAATACGGAAGACGTGGAAAGCATCGACGTGCTGAAAGATGCCGCCTCAGCGGCTATCTATGGCGCAAGGGCTTCCAACGGCGTGATACTCGTTACCACCCGCAGGGGCAAAAAAGGGCAGTCCGCCGTTACTTACAACTACCGCATTGCGAAGAACTTTGTGCGGAGAAGCGGTTTGGAACTGATGTCCGCCGAAGACTACATCCGCTGGAACCGACGCGGGCTGGCCAGCCGCTATGAAGCCGCCGTGGCGGACAACAACATGGGCGAACAGACCAACACCCGCAACCAGCTTTCCGGCGCCTGGGGCTGGGGCCTGAACTCGGGTTGGACCGCGCCGGACGGAAAATATTCCACGCAGCTGGTATCCGACGTCAACCGCGGGCTGCTCACCGATCCGCAATGGCATCTGCTGATCGATAAAAACCCTTTCATCGACGGGCAAACGGACAGCATCCTTTACCGCTCGATGTCGCAGCGCGCGCTGGAAGATCTCATTCTCCAGGAAAGCACCTTGCAGGAACATTATCTGAACTTTTCAGGCGGCAGCGAAACCGGCAGCTTCTCGCTCGGCCTCGGCGCCATCCGCGACATCGGCATGGTGCGCGGCTCCGGTCTGAAACGCCTCAACGCCAATTTTAACGGCGGGCTGAACGTCGGGAAAAACCTGAAAGTGACGCTGAACCTCGCCGCTTACAATACCAATTCCACGCCTTCCTATCTTACTGCCGACAACAATGGCGGCCTCACCGGCGGCCTCATCCAGCGGTTCGGCGCCGTTGCGCCCACGGTAAGGCTCACGCATGACATTACCGGCGGGCTGCTGCCCGGTGTGGACGGTTCCACGCTCGGCAACCCGGATTATTTCTCTGACAAATTCCTGCGCCGTACGAGAGAGCAGCGTTATTCGGGAAATCTCGGGCTGGAATATTCCATTTCCCCCGTGCTGAAACTGCTCGGCAATGCCTCCGGCTTTATCCGCGAAACGACGGACGATTCTTTCAACAAGGCGTACATCAACGGCACCGGCGGCGCAAAAGTGAATACGCGCAACGCCAGCTTCGATATCGGTAAAATGTACCAGTATTCCTACAACGGCTTCCTGCAATACAGGAACAGCTTCGGGAAACACGACCTGAACGTGATGGCCGGCGGCGAATATTATGAATCGCGCAATTACAGCTACGGCGCTTCCGCCAACAACGCCGCCACGGATTATATCCCCTGGCTCTCCGCCTCCACCAATGCGGTGGGCGTGCCCACTTCCGGCTTTTACAGCTGGCAGCGGCTGGCTTCTGCGATCGGCCGCGTAACATACAGCTATGACGACCGTTTCCTCCTGAACGCGAACATGCGTTACGACGGCACGTCCAAGCTCGCCGCGAACCGTTATGGTTTTTTCCCCGGTATTTCCGCCGGCTGGAACCTGCATAACGAAGCCTTTTTCAAAGGTTCTTCGCTCAACAATTATATTTCCACCATCAAGCCCCGCATCAGCTACGGCGTGAACGGCAGCCTGGACCCGCTGAGCGACTACGCTACCGCGGCAGTATACAGCAGCCTCGGCATCTACAACGGCCAGCCCGGTTTTGCCGGCACCAGCATCGTAAATGCCAACCTGAAGTGGGAAAGGGCCAGCACACTCAATTTTGGTCTTGATCTCGGCTTGTTCGACAACCGCGTTACGCTTATCGGCGATTATTTTATCCGCAACGTGTACGACAAGATCAGCACGCTGTCCATTCCCGCCTGGACGGGTTACACCAGCTATACCACCAATCTCGGCCAGCTGCGCAACAAAGGCATTGAGCTGGAAATGCGCGTGAACGTATTGCGCCCGCAAACGGCGGACGGCCCCACGCTCGATGTGTCGGCAAACTTTTTCCACGTAAAAAATTATG
>JBQCFV010000537.1:0-9190 GCA_051958695.1 Chitinophaga sp.
CTGTCCTTCCCCTCCGCGATCTGCTCCACCGCCTGGGCTAACCGTTTCCCGCGGGTAGCCTCGGTTTTGGCTTCGCTGATCCATTCGGCGTATTCTTTTTTGTGGGAATAGCTCCAGCTCTCCCAGACCTTCTGCGCGGCTTTGTTCTTTTTGAGCGCGGCGGTCAGCACTTCCGGTACCACCAGTTCCTTTTTAACAACGGGCGCTTTGGCGATCCTGATGCCCTGCTCGTTGAGCCTGTCCGCCTCCTTGATATAAGCGATCAGTACCTTGTCCGCGGGCAGGTCTTTCAGCGACGTGATCCTCCCCAGGCTGCCCATGGCATTTTTTTCGCCGGTTTCGATGATGCCCGCCTTGTCTTCCAGCAGGCGGCCCTTCCAGAAACCGAACGCGCAGTGCTGCTTGAAAGCCGCCATGTTGCAAAGGTTTTCCCCATGCGTGATAAAATGCGGGAACCCCCATTTGATGGCTTCTTCGGCATGCGGGCAGGCTTTGTGCACGAGACCGCGCAGGTGCTCCAGGATGGGCTGCGCAAAAGGGGCGGCTTTGGCGATATAGGCGTCTGTCTGGCTCATGTACTAATTTAAGGAAAATCCCTATCTTGTAACCGGCCATATCTGCGCCCCTTGTGCATTTCAAAATTCCATCCGTATAACTACGCAATTATTCCGGCAGTTCTACCTGCCTCCGAAAGTTCCGGCAACCGTAAATTGCAATCACTCACATAAAACCTCAAATAGTTATGAAAAGATCATCATTCGTGCCCTGGTTTCTCGTACTGCTGCTGCTGGCGATATTCATTTACCGGGAACTGAACCGCAAGATCCCCGTCAACGGCGAAAAGGTAAAGGAGCACGTGATCAGCATGAAACAGGCCGAAGGCTACACGAAAGCCTTTGCCGCAGCCAAAACCGCGCTCGTCCGCCAGCTGCCCAATCCCGGCTACCTGGACAGCAACTTCAATCTCCCCCAATGTGAAATGTTCAACAAAGACGCCATCGGCGCTATCCTCAACAAACCCGGCACGGAAGGGCTCCGCATCTACCTCGGCCTCAACGACAAAAAAGAAGTATGTTTTGTGCTGGTGCCGGTAACCGGCCAGGGGAAAGACATTACCGAACGCCTCGCCGTGGACTACAATTCCTGGCTGCCCTGGATCACGCCCGCCCGCGCCGGGTATACCGACGATGCCGAAGCGATCGAAAGAGGCCTGCGCTGCCCGCATATCTGCGATCTCGACAGCCCGCTTTCCACTTCCTTTTAATGGAACAATGCGTTGTCATGAACCTGAACGTCACCACGATATTTACGTCAACGATACTGATCCCTATTGCGATAGGGCTGGTACGGCTGGGCCGCATCAGGGCCAGCTACCAGCCCTTCCTGGTGTTCCTCCTGCTGGCGTTTACCGCCGAGCTGGTAGGCTACATCAGCATCAGGCTGGTGCATAACAATAACGTATCTACGAACATCTATACCCTCATGGAAGCCGTGGTGATCGCGTATATCTTTTACGCATGGGGCTTTTTCAGGCGGCATAAAACTTTGTTCATCGCCCTGCTGGTGCTTTACAGCATGGTGTGGAGCGCCGAGAATATCGTGCTGGGAGGGCTGGAAAGCCAGATCTGCTCTTACTTCATCATGCTGTATTCGCTGGTGACCGTGCTGTTGTGCATCAACGAAGTGAACGCGCTCGTATCCATACGCGGCAACCTGTTCCGGAACGCGCGGTTCCTCATCTGCATGGGCCTCATCATCATGTGCGTGTACAGCCTCATCACGGAAGGCACGCTGCTCATCGATCCCGACAACGGGCCGCTGTCCATAAAGATCTTCACATTCTATGTTTATATCAACGCATTCGTTAATATTGTTTATGCAGTAGCGGTATATTTCATGCCCGAAAGGGATGATATCTACTTTTCCAAACGCTTCAATGCATAAATGGCCCCATGGAAGACAGGATACTCTATATCACGATTTTCCTTTCCTCGCTGCTGGCGGTGATCATCATCTTTTTTATCGCTTCCATCATCCGTTATCACCGCCGCTTCATCCGCCTCCAGCGGGAACGCATCACCGCGGAGATCAGGCTGCTGGAGAACGAACGCAAACGCATCGCCACCGATCTGCACGACAGCCTGGGGCCTTTGCTGTCCAGCGTAAAGCTCAACATCAGCAGCGTGGACGTGGCCGGTCCGCAGGACCAATTGGTGATCTCCAAATCCGCGAAGTACATAGATGAGATCATTACTTCCATGCGGCAGATCTCTTACAACCTGCTGCCCACCACGCTCGAACGCAAAGGCCTGCTGGACGCCATCCGCGAATTCTGCCGCTACCTCGGGCAGGAAGCGCTGCTGGAAGTGCATGTGTACGCCATGAACACCGTTACGCCGCATCCCGATAAGGACATCCATATCTTCCGCATCGTGCAGGAGATCATCCACAACACGCTCAAGCACGCCGGCGCCACCCGGCTGGACATTGGCTTCAACCAGGACGAAAAAGAGCTGCTGGTGCTGATCAAAGACAACGGCAAAGGTTTCAACGTGGAAAAGGCCACGCGCGAATCCGGCGGGCTGGGGCTGAAAAGCCTTGAGATCAGGACGGACATCATGCACGGCACCATCAACATCCGCTCCACGCCCGGCCAGGGCACGAGCTATTACATCCGCATCCCGCGCGGATGATATGTTTCCCGGCCAGGATACAACCGGATGATGCATCTTCATCATTTCCAGCGGGCATACAGATACCGGATGATACGCGCTTCATCACCTTCCCCAAGGGCAAATAATTTGTATATTGTGACGGCAACCATATTTCACCGACCCTAAGCATACGTTTTCATGAAATACGACATCAGGCTGGCAGTGGCGGACGACCATGAGATATTCCTCGACGGGCTTGCGCTCATGCTCTCCCGGCAGGAGCATATCACCCTTGTAGGGCAGGCGGCCGACGGGCGCGAGCTGGTGGAACTGGTGAACGCGGAAAACCCCGACGTCGTAATGACGGACATCAAAATGCCGCGTATGGACGGCATCACCGCCACCCGCATGCTGGCGCAGCAAAATCCCGGAGTGCGCGTCATCGCCCTGTCCATGTTCGACGAAGAAGACCTGATCGTGGAAATGCTGGAAGCCGGCGCAAAAGGTTATCTGCTGAAGAACGCCGACAAGCAGGAAATACTGGACGCGATCACCAGCGTGTATGAAGACAGGGTGTATTATTGCAAAAGCACTTCCGCGAAGCTGGCCGGCATGATCGCCAAAAGCAAATTCAATCCTTACAGGCAGAAAGAAACGATCACCTTCACCGACCGTGAGCAGGAGATCATCAGGCTGATATGCCAGCAGTTCACCGCGCAGCAGATCGGCGAGCGCATCTTCCTTAGCAAACGCACGGTAGAAGGCTACCGCACCCGCATCCTCGAAAAGATGAACGTGCGGAACACCGCCGGGGTAGTGATGTACGCCCTCAAAAACAACCTCGTCAAAGAAGAGGACATCCTTTAATAAATACTTTTTAAACTTTTCCTGACAGACAGTTGCCTGGTAACCGGGCGGCTGTCTTTTTTTACGCCTGTTCAAAGGTTTTGGCAGGGATTATCGTCAAACCTGGTAGAATAACTTTACAATATGCGGCATGCATTCATCTTTACATTGCTTTTACTGACCTGCGCTCAGTTGACATTCGCGCAGAACCTGGTGCTGAAAGGTGTGCTGAAGGACAAAGGGGACAGTACCGCACTCAGGAACGCCACCATCAGGCTTACCTCCCCGGAAGATGCCGCATTCAGGAAACAGGCCATCACCGACGGAAGCGGCGCCTTCGAGATCACCGGCCTTTCCGCCAAACCTTATCTTGTTACCATCTCTTATGTAGGGTACGGAGAGCTGACCCGCGCCATCATGCTACAGGCCGAAACGCAGGACCTGGGCACGATTTTGCTGCCCAAAAGCAGCCGCGACCTGAAGGAAGTGGTGATCAAAGGCCAGGTGCCGCCCAGCCAGCAAAAGGGCGATACGCTCCAATACAACGCGGACGCGTATAAAGTAAACCCGGACGCCAGCGGCGAAGACCTTATCCGCAAAATGCCCGGTATTACCGTAGAGAACGGTACCGTAAAGGCAGGCGGGGAAGAAGTGAAAAAAGTGACGGTGGACGGGAAGGACTTTTTTGGCGACGATGCTTCCATGGCATTGAAGAACCTCCCGGCCGACGCCATCTCGAAAATAGAGGTATACGACCGCCAGAGCGACCAGTCGCGCTTTACCGGCTTTGACGACGGCAATGCCGTAAAAGCCATTAATATCGTGACCCGCGCGGAAATGAAGAACGCCCACTTCGGCAAGATGTACGCCGGTTACGGCACCGATCAGCGGTATTCCGCCGGCGGCAGCGTGAACTTCTTTAAAGACAACAAACGCATTACCATATTAGGCATGGCCAATAACGTGAACCAGCAGAACTTCTCCTCGCAGGACCTGCTGGGCGTGCAAAGCGCGGCCTCCGGCCGTGGCGGCGGAAGAGGCGGCCGTGGCGGGCGCGGCGGCGGCGGTGGAGGAGGCAACTTCCTCACCGGCGGCCAGAGCGGGCTGAACAAGACCAATTCCCTCGGCCTCAACTTCAATGACAACTGGGGCAAAAAGGTGACCTTCAGCGGCAGCTATTTTTTCAACAACTCCAACAGCGCCAACGAGGAGATCACTCGTACGCAAACGCAGTTCCAGAAAGGCGTGCAGCTCGAAAATGATACTGCGCTCAGCGGCAGCCACAACTATAACCACCGTTTCAACGTAAGGCTGGAATACAAGATAGACTCCAGCAACGAGATCATCTTCGAACCGAACCTGAGCTTCCAGAAAAACGACCGGTTCTCCAATTCCATCGGCAACACGTTCATGGCGGACACGCTGGTGAGCACGAACCTGCGCAACACCACCAGCGACAACTCCGGTTACAACCTGAACACGAACCTGACCTTCCGCCATGCCTTTGCCAAACGGGGCCGCACCATCACGCTGGGCCTCGGCGCCAGGATCAACGACCGCACCGGTGAAAGCTTCACCAACAGCGACCTCGATTATCCTTCCAACCCGATTTCCAACGACTCGCTGCGCCAGCGCGTACGGCCGCTCAGCGACGGCAAAAGCCTGAACGTGAACCTGGCCTACACTGAGCCGATCGGCAAAATGGGTCAGCTGCAGATCAACTACCGCCCGAGCTGGTCCACCAACAACTCCGACCGCAGGGCTTACCAGTTCGACTATGCCGGTAAGGATTACAGCATCCTCGACCCCGAGCAGTCCAATATGTTCTCCAATAATTATAATACGCAGTCCGCCGGCCTCAGCTTCCGCCGCGGCAACCGCGACGGCATGTTCATGGTAGGCTTGAACTACCAGTACGCCGAAATGGAGACCAAAAGGGAATACCCCACAAAGAACTACGCCACGCAGAGCTACCAGAACATACTGCCCATCGCCATGGTGATGTACAAGCTCGGCGAATACAGCCGCCTGCGCGTGTTTTACCGCGCCAGCACTGAGCAGCCGAACATCGACCAGCTGCAGGACGTATATATCTATTCCGGCCTCACCAATGTATCCATCGGTAACCCGAACCTGAACCCGCAGTTCGGTCATGGTGTGTTCGGCCGCTATAACTACACCAACACGCAGAACGGGCAGAACCTGTTCGTGAACCTGACCCTGCAGACCAACAGCAACTACATCGCCAACGCGATCTATACGCCCACCAACGGCAAAGACTCCCTGCTCACGGCGGTGGACACGCTGAAAGTAGGCGGCAGGCTGTCAAAACCCGTAAACCTGGACGGTTATTTCTCCGGCCGCACGGGCATCACCTGGGCCATGCCGGTGAAGTTCATCAAATCCAACCTGAACCTGAGCACGGGCGTGGGTTACAGCAAGATACCCGGCGTTACCAACTCGCTGCAGGGCTTTACGCATAATTATAATTACAACCTGGGCGCGGGGCTGAGCAGCAACATCAGCGAGTACGTTGACTTCAACCTTTCTTACAACGCGGTGTTCAACATCGTGAACAATACCATCCAGCCGGAAAACAACAGCAATTATTCCACCCACACCGCCAGCGGCAGCGTGAACCTCCTGTCCAAGAGCGGGTTCGTGCTGCAGAACGAGATCAACTATACCTTCACCCACGGGCTGGGAGAGGGCTACGACCAGCGTTTCGTGCTCTGGAACGCCAGCGTGGGCAAAAAGTTCCTGAAAGAGCAGCGCGGCGAGCTGCGTTTGTCCGTTTTCGACCTGCTGAAGCAGAACCGGAGCATCAACCGCACGGTGAACGGGCTGGACATCGTGGATGAGCAGAACTCCGTGCTCACCCAATATTTTATGCTTACATTTACTTACCGGTTGAAAAATTTCGGTAAGCTGAATGTGCCCGAAGGCGGCGGCGAACGGCGCCGCTGGAACCGCGAAGGCGGGGGCGGCCCTCCGGGCGGCGGTGGCAGGATGCCCGGCGGCGGAGGAATGCGCAGGGACTTTTAGTTACCGTTTTAACACCTATATGCAAGTAGCTTGACGGATATCATCGCACATCTGAAACAGGGCAGCGAAGCTGCCTTTAAGGAACTCGTGGCTCAGTGGAAGGGCATGGTGTACAACACCGCGCTCGGCATTCTGCAAAACGAGGCGGATGCGGAAGATGTATCGCAGGAAGTGTTCATGCAGGTGTACGAATCCATTGGGACCTTTAAAGGGGAATCGCAGATATCCACCTGGCTGTACCGCCTCACGGTCACCAAATGCCTCGACTTTCTGCGTAAAAAGACGCGGAAAAAACGCTGGGGGAAAGTATACAGCCTTTTCGGAGCCAATAACGAGCTTGTGATAGATCCGCCGGAATTTCATCACCCGGGGGTGGCGCTGGCCAACAAGGAAAGGGCCGAGCTGCTTTTCAAGGCCATTGCCCGGCTGCCGGACAGCCAGAAGGCGGCTTTTGTGCTCAACAAGCTGGAAGGATTGAGTTCCAAAGAGATAGCAGGCATCATGGACGCTTCCGTGTCCGCCGTGGAAGGTTTGCTGCACCGCGCGAAGCAGAACCTGCGGGACCAGTTGGAAGATTATTACAGAAATCAGGAATGAATACAAGTATTCAGCATAATTATCGTCTAAATAAAATATAGCGATTATGAAAGCGAGACGAGACATAGAACAGGAAATAAACAGGACGCTCGGCAGCCTCGACGGAGTGCAGCGGGCGGAGCCGGGGGATTTCTTTTTTACCCGTCTGCAGGCCCGCCTCGGGCGAGTGGCGCAGCCGGATGCCTGGGAGCGCTTCATCGGCGTGATCGCCCGGCCCTCCGTGGCATTTACGGCACTGGCGCTGATCCTGGCCGTTAACGGCATCATGTTCGCCCTCAACCTGCCCACCGCCGAAAGGCAGGAGCAGGCCGCCCTTCAGCAGGCGTTCCTGGAAGATGATTACCAGCTGGGCATCTCCAGTTTTTATGAGCTTGAAAAACCGGAACCATAATGAGGGAAGCATTTGCGCGGAATAAAGTATTGAGCGTATTGGTGATCATCCTGCTGCTGACGAACTTTTTGCTGCTTTTTTTCTTTGTATGGAAAAAAACGCCCGAACCTTCCAGGGAAGGCAGCTCCCGGAGAGGACAGGTAATGCAGCTGCTGGAAAAGGAAGTTGGCTTCAGCAAATCGCAGCTGGACCAGTACAAACAATTGAAAGAGCAGCATTGGGACCGTCTCAAGACCTCTTTCGGAGATTTGCGCACCGCCCGCGACCAGTTTTACGTAATGCTGAAGGAAGATTCCATACCCGATTCGGTGCTTACGGCAGCCGCCGATTCCATCGGCTCGAAACAGGTGGTGGTGGACATGCTTACCTTCCGGCACTTCCGCGATGTACGGGCCCTTTGTACGCCCGAACAATTACCCAGATTCGATTCAGTAGTGCAATATGTGATGAAAAGAATGAACAATTTCAGGAAAAGCCCTCCGAAAGAAGACAGCCTGAAAAAAAGACCATGAGCATTTAACATATAACAACCTCAGACCCTTAAACAATCACAACATGAAGAAACAGTTCCTGTTCGCGCTGGCGTTTATGCTGGCAGTGAATGTAGCCGCTTTTGCCCAGCAGGGCGGTGGAAACGGCCAGCGCCGTACGCCTGAAGAACGCGCTAAAATGACCGTGGAGCGCCTTACCAAGCAGCTGCAGCTGAACAATGACCAGGCGGTGAAGCTGGGCACGGTGTACACCGAGTTTTACAAAGACATGCAAAAGAAGCGCGAAGAAGCGCAGGCCGGCGGCAACCGGATGGACCGCGAGGCATTCCAGAAAATGGGCAATGAAAGGGACGAAAAGGTGAAGACCGTACTGACCGAAGAACAATTCAAGAAGTACAAAGAACAGATGGAAGCAATGCGCCAGCGCGGCAGCCGCGGCGGTGGCGGCGGCAACAGATAGCCGCGACCGTAAAAATTGTGGCCGTATTATACTGCAAATAACTTTGAAGAATGCACGCAGTATAGTACGGCTTTTTTGTGCCCCGAAATATCGTAATTTGCCGGCGATATGTTGCAATTCCTACAAGACCACTGGCAGTCCATCGGCATCATCATTCTTTACGGCCTTACCTTTCTGGTGGCGGTGAAGGCGCTGCTCGAAACACGGTCCACCGGCAAAACGCTCGCATATCTGCTCCTGCTTTTTTTCCTGCCCGGCCTCGGCGTGCTCGTATATCTCATCATCGGCGTGAACCGGCGCATCAACCGTATTTACAGCCGCAAATGGATGAGCAACGTGCGCCTCAGCGAACGCCTGCAGGATTACCTGCGGCGCGAGAACCGGCAAACCCTGCTGGAACATCCCGACCTGATGACCAACAAAACGAGCATCGCCCGGCTGCTGTTCCGCGACTCGCTGTCGCCCATCACGCCGGACAACGAGGCCGTGGTGCTCATCAACGGCGAAGAAAAATTCCCCTACCTGCTCGACGCGCTCCGTTCCGCCAAACATCACATCCACCTCGAATATTACATCTTCGAAGAAGACGCCATCGGTACCGAGGTCATGAACGTGCTGAAACAAAAAGCAAAAGAGGGCGTGGAAGTGCGCTTTATCTACGACGACTTCGGCAGCTCCGATATCAACCGCCGCTTCCTGCGCCAGA
>JBQCFV010000538.1:0-3343 GCA_051958695.1 Chitinophaga sp.
CGCGGAATGGGGCGCCATGCACCGTGAAAAGATCCGCAGCGGGTTGCGTCAGAGCGCGGCGCCCGCCACGGCGGATTAACCCTCCCACCTCGTCCTCCGTGATCCATTTACCCACCAGCGGCGGTATATAGGCGCTCATCCTTTCCAGCAGTTCACCGATCTCCGTACCGGCCAGCAGCATGCGCTGGTTTTCCGCCTTCAGTAATCCCTCGTCCGTCATATGCTGCAACAGTCCGATCAGCTGATCGTAATACCCGTTCGTATTCAGCAGCGCGATCGGTTTGCGGTGAAGTCCCAGCTGCGCCCAGGTGATCATCTCGAACAATTCTTCCAGCGTGCCGTAGCCACCGGGCAGCGCGATCACGCCGTCGCAGAGGTCGTTCATTTTTGTCTTGCGCTCATGCATCGTTTCCACCAGCACCAGCTTGCTGAGGCCAACGTGTGCGATCTCCTTCGACCGTAAAAAGCCCGGCAGCACACCGATCACTTCCCCTCCCGCTTCCAGCGCACCATCCGCCACCGCGCCCATCAGTCCTACCCTCGCGCCGCCGTATACCAGCCTGATACCCCGCTGCGCCAACGTTTTGCCTACCAGGTAAGCCTGCTCCATATACACTGCGTTTTTCCCCGGGCTCGACGCGCAAAAAACGGTAATACTTTTCATACGATAAATATAACGAAAAAGGCCGCTCCCGCCGGGGAACGACCTCTTCATAATATGATCCGTTTCTGGCGCGGACACTAATCCGTGATCCGTTTTTTCAGTCCGACGCGGTATACCAGTTAACAGCTGTTTCTTTTTTCAGATTCGGGCGCATACCAATCTAACTGCTGTCCTAAATACCATCATCATTTCTTTTCCCGCACTATTTCGTTTCCTTCAAGATAAGCGCGCCCAGCTCCTTGCCCGCTTTGGCATACGCCTCGCCTATCCTTGCGCCGGAGGAAATATCGCCGATGGCGCCATTGCCCGGTGCATCTTCTATGCGGAATTTAACGAGGGCTTTGGTAGGCGCAGAGGCTGCCACGACCCACACTTCCGCGTCCAGCCGGGGCGTTCTTTTGGTGAGCGTGCCGCCAGGTTCCAGGTGTTTGGATTTGAAGACCAGGTGATAACGGGCATCCGGGTAATCGCCCACCGCTTTTTCGGATTGTTTGGTGAACGCTGCGAGAAACCGGGGTTCGTAAAAATCCGAGCGGTCTTTGTACCAGCTTTCCTCCCAGGCGTTGGCGGAGCCGAGCGACCGCTTTTCCGCGTCCGCGCGTTTTTTCCGTACGTAATTGGCCTCGCGCCCAAGGTCGGCCACGGTGAGCCTGCTGTAATCGAACACGCAGTGAAACGTGTCGATGCCTTTGAGGGCCGCGATCTTTCCGCCGGACACCGTTACTTTCTGCGCCTGCGCGGCCGTGCAGGCAAACGCCGCCAGCAATAACAGGGAACTGATCCTGATCTTCATGGTGAAGGGTTTTTTTGAGACGATAAATGTAATACATTCTCATTTCCGTGCTGGGAAAAATAAAAGGGTGCATCCCGATGGATACACCCCTGATTGCTGCTTTTTGCGATGTAAAAGGTTGATTTTCGTTTACGCGTTACGGGTAGTACGTTCAAAGAATAAAGAGTAGCGGCTTATACAAATAAAAAACTTCCTGCCGGCTACGGCAGTGTAAAAAACGGTCAATAAATTTCATGGGAACATCGTTCGCAAAAGCAATGCGGATTCATACAAAAACAATAAAGAAAATTAAAGAATGCTTATCCGTCACAAGATACTCAGCCATACAGCCCGTCGAGAAACAGCCGGCTGAAAAGTGATGTAAACATGACAGAAAAATACGCCTGTTCTTTCCACGCATGCCGCCGATTGAACATTCCGGCTGCAGGCGGCCGGTAAAGCCCCGCTCTTTGACAGATCTTTCCCAAAACTCCGCCCGCCGGGGGCAAAAGTCCCTGAGGTGCCTGACAGAATAATGACAATTCAAACCAATGGTTATCATGCCTAACGCGCACGGATATACTGCCGGCGCCGGCCTATGCACAGTTTGTGGAAAAAATCCTGTCTCCCAGGTCCCTGCCATGGCCGTTCCTGCTTGCAATTGCGGAGAAAATAAAATAGCTTGTCTACCGAAATGTTCCTGGTATCATTTTAATACCCGCTCAGGTTACAGTTTTTCCGGGGCGCCGTACAGTTGTTCCGTTTCCAGGCGGAACGACCCCGACGGAAGGACGCAGCCATCAGGCCAAATCTGTAAATACCGTGAAAGTTCTTTTTAAGACAAACTGCCAAACAATTCCCGCTGCGGCATTGTTTCAGTAGGATAAACCGCGTTTCTGACGCCTGCTTCAACCATTGCCTGCCCATCATTTTTCTGCCGACTAGCTAAGACCAATTCTGTCATTTAATCCTGCTTCCATGCCTTTGAATCCAACCGAGGGCCCCTTGCTGGGGCCAGCGTTCCAGTTTAGTAGATCCGTTCCAGCCAACCAGCCGCCCGGCCGTGTGCGGGATGCGTACGTTTCGTATTGCCGGCATGCAGCCGGCCACATTCTCGCCCAGCACTTCTCCGATCAGTATACCCGTTGCTCGCTGTACGATTTTACGACCGAAAACGCGTTCAGCATTCCCGTTCGTTTGCAGCAGGCCGGCGTAATGATGATATACAACCTTGAAGGCGGCCTCGCGTTGCAAACAAGCCGGCACGGCCAGTTCCAGCTGTCGGAAAAACAATATGCCCTGCTGGGCCTTCAACCCGAACTGCATAGCTTCCGCCTCAAACCGGGCCGTAACCGCGTACTGTTAATGCAGCTGGGCCCCGGCATTTTCAGCCAGCTCGACGAAACCTGCATCAGCAATCCGTATGAAGCGCCGCGCGCCGCGCCCATCAAAAAAGGGCACCTGCAGCAACTGGCCGGACTGGAGCAAACCCAGCTCGGCGGCGAACTATGGCTGCTCCGGCGGCAGGTGCTGCTGCTGAACCTGCTGTTCAAAACCCTCGACGATATGGGAGCCGCTTACCGTAAGGAAGACAACAGCATCTATCACCGGGATTATCCTGTTTACAAAAAAATAAAGGACTATATCGCGGAAAACATCGATAAGAAATTGTCCATACAGGTGCTGGCGGACCGCTTCGGCATACAGCCCACGCAGTTGCGGCGCGGTTATAAAAGAATTTTCCATCATCACCTCACCGATCATATCCGCGAGCTGCGGCTGGAACGGGCGCGCACACTGCTGGCAAAAACAGAGCTGCCGGTGCAGGAGATCGCCTGGGAAGTGGGATACGAAAGCGCCGCCGGGTTTTCAAGAGTATTTTCGAACCATTATAAATTATCGCCGAC
>JBQCFV010000539.1:0-3883 GCA_051958695.1 Chitinophaga sp.
GCAGCAGCAGCTCGGCAAGAGCAGAGTGATGGTTTTTCAGCTCGTCGAGATAACGCAGGCGGTAAATGCCCATCAGCCTGAACGCGGCGGGATTGATCAGCTCGATCTTCCCGTCGGTGTCAAAAGACAGCACGCCGATGCTGATATGCTGGATGATGGTGTCGATGTATTTGAGATTGGCTTCCCTTTCCGCGCGTGTTTGCCGGAAGGCTTCGAGCACTTCGTTGAACTGGTGGTTGAGGGCGCTGAAGCTTTTGCCCAGCTGGTTGTCCGCGCTGAACCGGATGGAAAAGTCCTCGTAGCGGATGGCTTCGAGAAAAAGCGTGAGCTTGCGGTTCACACGGTTGAGATAATGGTACAGGCTCATCACCTGCGCAACGAGCAGCGGCGCCAGCAGCAGTACCACCAGCGCATAACCGTTCCACCACACCCAGCATCCGGCCAGGATGGTGCAGGTGAGCACTACGATGCGTAAAAGTATGTTCAGGCTGAACCGGTTCATCAGAGATTATATTTTTCCATGCGCCGGTAAAGTGCCGCACGACTCAAACCTAGTTCCCTGGCCGCGTCCGTAATATTGCCGTTGCATTTTTTCAAGGCCTGGCTGATCATGTTGCGTTCCATTTCCTCGAGGTTGAACCCGGTGTCCATTTGTTCGGCGGCGGTGTTCGTTTTTACGAATACGTCTTTGGGCATGAGGGTTTTCCCCTGGCAAAGTATCACCGCTCTTTCGATGGCGTGCTGCAGCTCGCGGATATTGCCCGGCCAATCGTATTTCTCCAGCTGGGTGATGAGCGTTTCGTGGAGGAAGGCCACGGGGCGGTTGTATTTTTTGCGGTAGATCCCGAGAAAATATTCGGCCAGCGGCACGATCTCTTCCCGCCGGTCGCGCAGCGGCGGCAGGTGTATCTCGATGGTGTTCACACGGTACAGCAGGTCTTGCCGGAACATTTGCTGCGCGGCCATTTGGGCGATGTTGCGGTTGGTGGCGCAGATCAGCCGTACGTCCACGTTTTGGGCCTTGTTGGAGCCCACGCGGGTAACCGATCTGTTCTGCAGTACGGTGAGCAGTTTGGCTTGGAAGGGAATGGAGATGTTGCCGATCTCGTCCAGGAAAATGGAGCCGCCGCTGGCTTCCTCGAAACGGCCCGCGCGGTCGTCGCGCGCATCGGTGAAGGCGCCTTTTACATGGCCGAACAGCTCGCTTTCGAACAGCGTTTCGCTGATCGCTCCGAGGTCTACGCTTACAAAGGATTTGTCGCGGCGCAGGCTGAGGGAATGGATGTGCCGTGCCAGCAGGTCCTTGCCGGTGCCGTTTTCGCCGAGTATGAGAATGTTGGCGTCCGTTCCCGCCACGCGCGACACGGTTTCCATCACTTCCTGCATGGCCGGGCTGTCGCCGATCAGCACATTGTCCGTATGCAGGGTGGCGCCGCCGGCTTTTTTCTCCTGCTTGGACTGGTGCGTTTGCACGGCGGTTTGCAGCGTGGCGATTAGCTTCTCGTTTTCCCAGGGTTTCAGCACAAAGTCCACCGCACCGGCCTTGATGGCGCGCACGGCCATTTCCACGTCGCCATAAGCGGTGAACAGCACTACGGTGGCTTTCGGGTTGATGTCGAGGATGCGGTCGAGCCATTCGAAACCTTCCTTGCCGCTGCTGAGATCGCGGGTGAAGTTCATGTCAAGCAGGATCACGTCATATTCGAAATTGCTGACGAGGTAAGGTATCTTTTGGGGGTTCTTCTCGAAGTCCACCTGCGCGAAATGACGTTTCAGCAGCAGCCGCGCGGCGCGCAGCACGTCCACGTCATCGTCCACGATCAGAATTTTTCCTTGCTGGGTATTCATGCGGGTAAAAAATTAATGCCTTTGATTAGCGATACGTTTTTAAATGGATGTTTGCATCAGGCTTCCTGCAAAACATATTCCGGCCGTGTGCCGGAAGCAGGTTAAAAGGGCGGGGAAATTCCCGGAACCGGCCCGTGAGCAATATTAAACAAAGATTTTATTGCCCGGCCAGGATTTTTCTGAAGCCGCCCGCGGGTCGCCCGGATGTCCGGAATCGGACACCGCCTGTCCGCTTTGGAACAGGGACGTATCGTACGATTGCCCGAAATTCCGCCATGGCAGGGCTTTTCCTCTTTTGGCACGGCTTGGCACATGGATTGACTTATGGCGGACAGCATTTATGAACATGGACAGACAACTCAAAAAGAAATTCTGGAACAAACAAAGGATATTCCTTTTCGGCGGCGGCGGCGCCCTGGTGCTGCTCGTGCTTTGGAGCTTCGTGTTTGCCGACAAGCGGAGCAAGCTGAACGTCGAGAAGGACAAGATCACCATTTCTCCCGTTACCAAAGGCTCCTTCGACGAATACATCGCCGTTACCGCGGTGGTGCATCCGCTCAAGACCATCCGGCTCGACGCGATAGAAGGCGGCTACGTAGCCCGCAAATTCCTTGAGGGCGGCAGCATGGTCAAAAAGGGCGACTCCATCCTCGCGCTTGAAAACCAGCGGCTCATGATGGATTTCGTGAACCGCGAAACCGAAATGTACCGCCTCATCAACGAATTGCAGAACACGCGCCTGCGCCTGAAGCAGGACCGCTTCGCGCTGGAAAAGACGCTCAGCGATCTCGATTTCCAGGTAGACCAGGCGAAAGACCTCTACGAAAGGAACAGCAAGCTCTGGAAAGATAAAGTGGTGGCCGAGCAGGAATATCTCAAAACCAAACGCGAATACGAGCGCCTCGTGCGCCAGCGCCAGATCGAAGTGCAAAGCCAGGATTACCAGCTGGACAATGCGAAAACGCAGATCATACAGCTGGAAGGCACCATCGCCCGCACCCAGCGCAACCTCGCGCTGATGAAGGACAATCTCAGCAACCTCGTGGTGCGCGCGCCGGTGGACGGGCAGCTTTCTTCGATCAACGTGGAAGTGGGCACCAGCATACAGGCGGGCGAGAACATCGGGCAGATCGATGATATGAACGGTTTTAAAATGCGCGCCGAGGTGGACGAGCATTATATTTCCCGCGTGTTCTCCGGGCTGAAGGCCACCTTTGAATTTAACGGCAAAGCCAACGAGCTGGAGGTTACCAAAGTGTATCCCGAAGTAAAGAACGGCCGGTTCGAGGTGGACATGAATTTTGTGAACGCCGTTCCCGACGGCATCCGCCGCGGGCAGTCGTCGCCGGTGCGGCTGGAACTGGGGAAATCTTCCGAAGCCTTACTTTTGCCTGCAGGCGGGTTCTTCTCCGATACCGGCGGCAACTGGGTATACGTTGTCGAAAAAGGCGGCAAGCGCGCCGTGAAACGCAATATATCCCTGGGCCGCAAAAACCCCGTATATTTCGAAGTGCTGGACGGCCTCCGCGAAGGCGACCAGGTGATCACCTCGTCTTATGAGAACTTCGGGGAAAAAGAAGTACTGGAATTTTAACCCATCCAACCCATCACCAACAAACTACGACCATGATCAGAACAGTCAACTTGCAAAAACTCTTTACAACTGAAGAAGTGGAAACGACCGCACTCAACGGCATCAACATGGATGTGCAGGATGGGGAGTTCGTGGCCATCATGGGGCCTTCGGGCTGCGGGAAATCGACGCTGCTCAATATTCTCGGCCTGCTAGACAATCCTTCGCACGGCGAATATCATTTCTGGGACAAGGAAGTGGCGCGCATGAGCGAACGCCAGCGTGCGCAGCTGCGCAAAGGCGCCATCGGTTTTGTATTCCAGAGCTTCAACCTCATCGACGAGCTGACCGTTTTCGAGAACGTTGAATTGCCCCTGCTTTATCTCAAAGTGCCCGCCGCCGACCGCAAGAAACGGGTGGAGGAAGTCCTGGAACGCATGAACATCATGCACCGCCGCAACC
>JBQCFV010000540.1:0-6396 GCA_051958695.1 Chitinophaga sp.
GAACCCTTCCGATTTTGAATCGGTGATGGTATTGAAAGACGCCAACGCTACCGCGCTTTACGGCTCCCGTGGCGCCAACGGGGTGATCGTTATTACTACCAAAAGGGGAAAGACCGGCGACATTTCGCTGCGCTTCAATACCCAGCACGGTTTTTCGCAGCTGGCGCGCGACCGGTTCGACATGATGAATACGCAGGAACGGCTGCAATTCGAGGAAGAGGTCGGGCTGGAAACGGGCCGCACGCTTGGCGCCGGCTGGATATTCTCCCCGCTGAACCCCGCCAACGCTTCGCTGCCGGCTTCCGCCAAAGCCCGCCACGCCGCCATTCTCGACAGCATGCGGCAGATCAACATGAATTGGCCTGACCAGTTCATCCGCAGCGCCGCTCCCTTCCATGAATACGAGCTGAGCGCATCCGGCGGAACGGAGTCCGTACGTTTTTATTCCTCCGCCAACTATCTTAACCAGCAGGGCATCATGAAACGCTCCGGGCTGGAACGGTATTCCTTCCGTACTAACCTGGACGTACAAACGAAAAAGTTCACC
Organism: Chitinophaga sp.; assembly: GCA_051958695.1. GTDB lineage: Bacteria > Bacteroidota > Bacteroidia > Chitinophagales > Chitinophagaceae > Chitinophaga. Next base: position 548 of record JBQCFV010000540.1, read on the forward strand.
GCGGCCATCAATACCGCTATCGGCTATACGAACAATAACCTGATCGAAAGCGAGGCATCCTCTTCCGGCGCCAATCCCATCGCTGCTGTCTACTACGCGCTGCCGTACGAATACCCTTACGTGAACGGCGTGCTGATGCATAGCGGCAACCGCAGCCAGCTGGGCGGCGCGTACGATACCCGCGAAGGCTCAGACGCTCTTGAGAAAATGGAAAACACCACGTACAAAGTGAACCAGTTGAAAGGGCTGGTGAACACCGATCTGAAATATCATTTTACGGACTGGCTGTATGCTTCGTCCAACCTCGGCATGGATTACCGCGAGAACGTGGAAACGCGCACCATCCGCCCCGGATCGTACAGCGGCAGCCAGGCTTCGGTGCCCGGCAGGCAGGGCATGCGCCGCGAAGAAATGATCCGCTATTATCAATTCACCGCTACCACGGGTCTTACCTTTCATAGAACGTTGAGAAGCAGGCATCACCTGACCGCAGGCGCGTTTTATGAATTTAACCGCATCAAATATTCCAACATGGCGGTAACCGGCTATGGCATTACGCCCGGGCTGGAAGGAAGTTTGTCCGGCGTTACGCCCGGCTCCGCGCTGAACGGTTTCATCCCCCGCATCGGCGGCAGCAAAACAGGTTCCGCATTGGTCTCGCTGGTGGGCCTGGCGCGTTACCTGTACAACGACAAATATTCGCTCAACGTGAGCTACCGCAGGGACGGCTCGTCCACCCTCCCCGAAAAGAACCGCTGGCACGGTTTCTATTCCATCGGCGCGGGGTATGATCTCAGCCGCGAATCGTTCATAGAAAGAATCGGCTGGATCAACACGCTGCGCGTACGCGCCAGCTACGGCTCTTCCGCCGCTCCCGCCGCGCAGAACTTCGCGTATTCCGCGGGCTACGGTGCCAGCCGGTACGACGGCCAGCCTGCCGTAATACCCATTTCCGTAGGCAACGCAGAGTACGACTGGGAATATACCAACACGCTCAACGCCGGCATCGACGTGGAGCTGCTCGACCGCCGCATCAGGCTGATCGCGGACTGGTATAACCGCAGCACCGAAGGGCTTTTTCTCGACGAGCAGCTGTCGCAGACAAGCGGCTTTTCTTCCCGCCCCATCAACGCCGGCACCATCCGCAACCGCGGCGTGGAGCTGGATCTGAGCGGCGACATCATCCGCGGGAAAGCGCTTACCTGGTCCGCCGGATTCAACATCGCGGTAAACAACAACCGCGTAATGGACCTCGCGGGCGCGAACGAGTTTACGATGGGCACTTACATTCTTCGTGTGGGCCTTCCCGTTAATTCGCATTATGTCGTGAAATGGGGCGGGGTAGACCCGCAGACCGGCAAAGCGTTCTATTACGACCGCGACGGCAAACCTACGCCCAACGTCAATGTGGCCACGCAAAGCGTCGCGGATTTCGGTTCCTCCGATCCCCGTTACACCGGCGGGTTTTATACGCGCCTTTCCTGGAAAGGGCTTTCCGCCGACGTGTTCTTCACCTATGCGCAGGACTTCTTCCGCTACAACGCGAACGAGGTATACACGCTCAACAACAATTCCTTCGCCACCAGCAACCAGAGCCGCAGATGGCTGGACCGCTGGCGCAAGCCCGGCGACGTTACGGACATTCCCGCGTTCTCCGAAACGCGCAACTTCACCTCGCGCGACCTGCAGGACGCTTCGTACGTAAGGCTGCGCAATGTGCGCCTGTCCTACAACATACCCGCCGCGATACTGCAACCTACGCGGTTCCTGCGCAACGCCACCGTGTACGTGCAGGGCCAGAACCTGCTGACGTTCACGAAGTGGGACGGGTTTGATCCTGAAGACAACAACGGCAACGCCTTTTTTGAATACCCTTCGCCGCGCACCATCACCGCCGGCGTGAGCATACAATTTTAAGCCATGAGAAAAATTCATCTTTTCTGCATACTGGCCTGCTGGATGGCCGCGACATCCTGCCTCGGCGAGCTGGACATCAAGCCCACCGATATCAAAGACCAGGAAGTGGCCTTCGAATCAGTGAGCGACGTAAACACCGGCGTGCTGGGCGTTTACGCGGGCCTCGGCACTTCCACTATCAGCATCAGCTCGCTGCTGTCCGACGAGAATATGCTGCCGGTCGAGAACACCAACGGCAGGGGCATACAGGCTTTCAGCTGGAAGCAGGACCCCGTGAACCCCGATGTGATCGTGGCCTGGCAAAGCTTTTACCAGGTGCTCGACCGCGCGAACCGCATTCTCGGCGTGATAGACAACGTTCCCTACGCGATACCCGAAGAAAGCTGGCGCGACCAGCTGAAAGGCGAGCTGCTGGCGCTGCGCGCGTTCTGTCATTTTGAGCTGCTGCGCCATTATGCCGTGGATTACGATCCCGCGTCCGGCGGCATCGCCGTGATGACCTCGTCGTATATCGGCAAACCCGCGCGCAATACGGTGGCGGAAGTAAACGCGCAGATCAATACGGACCTTGCTGCGGCGCGCGACCTTATTCCCGCTTCGTTCAACGATCCCGACCGCGTAACGCGCCTGGCCGTGATCGCCATGCAGGCGCGGGCCGCGCTGTATCAAAAAGAATGGGACGCCGCCATTACCGCCGCCACCGATGTGATCGGCGCAATGCCGCTGGCGAACGCCACGCAATTCCCCGACATCTGGACGGACAAAAGCACCGCCGGCGTGATCTGGAAGCTGAAACGCGAAGCGCCGGACGCACGGTTCGGCGAGTTTTACCGCGATGGTGCGGGCAGGGTTACCTTTGCGCCTTCCTTCAAGCTCCTGTCCACTTTCGACGCGGCGAACGACGTGCGTTTTAACGCGTACGTCACCGACCTTTCGCCCGCTGCGCCCGAGCGCAGGTGGGTGGTAAGCAAGTACGCCGGTGGCCAGCCCTCACTGGCAAACCTCGCGGACATCAAGCTGTTCCGCGTGTCGGAAATGTATCTTATACGCGCGGAAGCCTATGCGATGAGCGATGAGCGGGACAAAGGAACCGATGACCTGAACGATCTCCGCGCTATGCGCATCGCCGGGTATTCCGACGTAACGTTTGCAAATACGGATGCGCTGAATGATGCGGTGCAGGAAGAACGTTTCAAGGAACTGGCATTTGAAGGCCACCGCTATTACGATCTGCGGAGAAGAGAAGCGAACATCGTACGTTTCCCGGAAGACGTGATACAGGTGCCGGGCCAGCCCACTACGCTTACGCCTGACGACAGGGCCTATTACCTGCCTATCCCGCTGAGCGAAACGCAGGCGAACGAGTTCCTGCTGCAGCATCCGAAATATCAGAAGTGAGGTGATATTCTGATGATGATGGCGGCGGTCAGCGTCAAACGCAACATCTTTCGCCAAGGTTGGATCAGTCTAAATAAAGCATATATTTTATTACGTTTGTACGTTGCCGTTACAGGTCACTTCAAAGCATAAAAAAAGCACGCCAACCCGGCGTGCTTTTCCATATCTATAAAAAACATCTACTGCAATACTTCGCTCAGCTTCTGCTCCAAGCCATTGCCGCGGAGATTGGCCGCTACGATCTTACCCTGCGGATCGACCAGTATGTTCGTCGGGATGCCAGTAATGCCGTACAGCGGCACCACGGAAGAATCCCAGAACTTCAGATCGCTTACATGCGACCAGGCAAGCCCGTCGTCCGCAATAGCTTTCAGCCATGCGTCTTTTGTTTTGTCCAGCGAAACGCCCAGTATGGTGAAGTTTTTGTTTTTGTATTTGAGATAGGCCTGCACCACGTTCGGGTTTTCCTGGCGGCAGGGGCCGCACCAGCTGGCCCAGAAATCCACCAGCACGTATTTGCCTTTGAACGAGCTGAGGCTTATCTGTTTACCGGAAGGGTCGGGCAGGGTGAAGTCCGGCGCCTGCTGTCCGATCATCGCTGAAGGGCCGCTGCTGGCTTCGGTTTTGGCGTCTTTTTCCACGCCGGCGATGTTGGCCATCAGTTCTTTCACCATCGCGTTGTTCGGGAATTTTTTTGCAAGCGCCTCAAATTCTTTTTTGTGCGAAAGCAGGTCTTCCGCATCTTCGAAACCTACCAGCTGCAAAGCGAATGCGGCCGGCACGGGATATTTGGACTGCTGCGATGCGTTCAGGAAATGTTTGTTGAAGTTCTGCGCTTCCTGTTCGAATTTTTGCATGCGCACCTGCAATACGCTGTCCGGCGTTTTGGCCATGCGCAGGCTATCCATGGCTTGCATTTCTTTGCTGAGCACCTGCGATTTGTCGCTGTAATACCTCAGCAGCTCCTGTATTTCTTCGGTAGCTTCAGATCCTTTCACCTGGAGGTTTTCCAGCTCGTTGTAATCGCCTTTGATGCTCATGTCTCCCGCGTCGAGCGCGAGCAGGATGTATTTTCCGTTCTCAAAACGGATGCGGTACAAGCCCTGGTCGGTCACCATGCCGTCCAGCTCCAGCTTGCCGGAAGCGTCTTTTACGGCAGTGGTGTCCACTATCTTGGTAGTTTGTCCTACGATTTCTTCGAGATACACTTTTTCGAGCGGGGCGTTGGCGAGCTGCAGATCGATCGTAAATCCTCCTTTTTCCGGATGACTGTTGCAGGCTGCCAGCAGGGCCGCCGCAGGCAACCATATGGCTAATTTTTTCATGGGCTTTTCTTTAAGTCTGATATTCGTTTCAAAAATAGGGTTAATTCGCGGGACGCGCATCCCGGCGCTGTTAAAATTATGTAGCCGGTGAACGCATGTTAGCGCGCTTCCCGGCCAAAACGGGATGTAACATATAACAAGCCATGGCAGCCGCATGGCAGTAGCAGCTGTTGATTCCCGTTTTTTGGGATGAGCGGCTTGTTAATCGTTTAACCGCTTCATTAACAATTCGTTGGTGAGTTTCGGGTCCGCCTTTCCGCCGCTGAGCTTCATCACTTCGCCCACAAAAAGCCCGATCAGGCCTTTTTTGCCGGATTTGAACTCGGCCACTTTTGCGGGATATTTTGTCAGCACTTCCTCGATCACCGGCAGAATGCTGCCCGCATCCGTGTTCTGGATGAGGTTGAGCGCGTTGGCGATGGCCAGCGGCGTTTTGTCCGGCTCCGCGATCATGGCGGGCAGAATGCGGCTGGAGGCGATGGAGAAATTCACTTTCCCGTCTGCGATAATGGCGATGAGCCCGGCCAGCGCGGCGGGCTTGACGGGGAATGCCGCGATGTCCGCATTGTTCTCGTTCAGCCAGGATTTTACCGGCCCGAGCATCCAGTTGGCGGCTGCCTGCAGGTGCGGCGTGGCAGCTGCGAGGGCTTCGAAATATTCGGCGGTGGGTTTATCGTCCGCGATCACGCGGGCATCGTATTCGCGAAGACCGAGCTGGCCGGTATAGCGGCTCACTTTTTCTTCGGGAAGCTCCGGCAGCGCGGCTTTGATGCCTTCGAGATAATCGTCGGTAAGATGAAAAGGCGCGAGGTCAGGCTCCGGGAAGTAGCGGTAGTCGTTGGCTTCTTCTTTCGAGCGAAGCGGGAACGAGCTGCCGTTCGACGCGTCGAAGCTGCGTGTTTCCTGCACGATCTGCCCGCCTTGCTCGGTCAGCTCTATCTGTCTTTTGATCTCGTTCTCGATGGCGCGGTTTACGTTGCGGATGGAGTTCATGTTCTTTACCTCCACTTTGGTACCCAGCGTGGTGGCGCCTTTGGGCCGGATGGAAATATTGGCGTCGCAGCGCATGGAGCCTTCTTCCATATTGCCGTCGCACACGTCCAGCCAGCGCACGAGGCGGCGCAGCTCGGTGAGATAGGCGTATGCTTCGTCCGCATTCTTAATATCGGGTTCCGTCACGATCTCAACGAGGGGCACGCCGGCGCGGTT
>JBQCFV010000541.1:0-2925 GCA_051958695.1 Chitinophaga sp.
CGCCGCCGCCATGGCCAGTTACCAGCGTAACATTTCTCTCGGTATCAGCAGGAGGTTCCAGGAAGGCCTTGCCATCGGTAACAAATTTCTGCTGCGTCCCCATATGCGCGCGCACGCGGTCACCGGCGTGGTGCTTAACCAGGAACGGAGCATCGACGGCGACGATAGCAAAGTGCTCGCGGAAATACCGGTGCTGCTGCAATACGATCTGTTCCTTTTCTCCGATCCGAAGATCAGCCTTTCTTCTTCGCAGAGCGTATTCTTCGGCGTTACGCAGGCAGGCCGTATCAGGCAGGATGGCGAGACGAAACTTTCCTGGGAAATTTTTAAGGATTTCACCGTCGATCTCATTTTCTATAACAACTTTGATAACCAGCCACCGGCCGCCGATAGCAGGAAATTCGACTACAGCATCGTCTTCGGGATCGGTTATGAATTTTAAAAAAAATCCTCCGGGAATTGGAGGTTTTTGGTTTTCCCGCGTGTCTTACATATAACCGGCCGGAAAAAGGCCCGTGACAGTGAAAGTAATTGTCCGTTGAATAACCCTGCATTTCACGTAGAAATGGATTAAAACAGGGCCGCCGGAAATATTTCCGGCGGCCCTTAAAAAGATCAAGAGAATGCTGCATTTAAACGGAGATCCATACTCGCATTACACACTCCTGCGGCGTGCATGCATCGCGCCAATTGCAGCGGTCGTTATCCAGTTTTTTTTCGCCGCGCCGTGCCTGGCGCAGGAAGAAAGCACATTCAGGCCGGGTCATAATATCGGGCTCACGATCGGCCATGAGCAGGCCTTTCACGGCATCGAGGAAGACGGGAAAAGCCGCGCCGTCATTCTTCCCTGCTGGGGCGTCGACTACAATTTCGAATTTGCCCGGAAATTTTCCGTTGGCCTGCATGTAGACCTGGTGATGGAAACATTCGACATCAAAAAAAACCTGAATGAAGGCGAAGAAACGGTGATCGAACGGAAAAGACCGGTAGCCCCCGCCGTGATCGCTTTTTACAAACCCACGGAACGCTGGAGCTTCGGGCTGGGGGCGGGCGCCGAATTTGAGCAGGAAGAAAATTTTTTCCTGAACAGGGCCGCCGTTGAATACGCGGTGGAGATCAGGAAAGGATGGGAAGTATACGGCGTCGTTCAGTACGACATCCGCTGGAAAGCGTACGATACCTTTTCGGTCGGCCTCGGGATCGGCAAAACATTCAGAAAAAAAGAGCGGTAATATGAAAAACGGGCTGAATTTTTTTTCCTGTTGCAGCGTATGGCTGCTAACGTTGCTCTCATTCAGCGCGTTCGGCCAATCGCATGAAGGCGGTAAAAAAAGCCCTGTTTCATATGGAGAGAAGGGTTTTCAGCTTGCCCCGGACAGCAATTTTCTTTTGCAGATACAAGGCCGCCTGCAGTTCAGGTTTGCCACGCCCGAAGACCAGGACCCTGTTACCTTCGACGATTTCAGCGGCGAAAAAAAGCCCGTTTTCAAGATCAACCGCGCGCGTCTGAAAGTAGGAGGTCATGCTTTCAGACCCTGGATCAAATATTATTGGGAGTATGAGCTGGGACAATCGAACCTGCTCAACTACACCATCTCGATCGAAAAATGGGAATGGCTGAAGGTCCAGGTGGGCCAGTGGAAAACGGAATATACGCGCGAGCGGAGGATCAGCAGCGGCGAACAGCAAATGATCGACCGGTCCGTGATCAACCGGCCATTTACGGTAGACCGTCAGCAGGGTGTAGGTTTGTATGGCCGGCTGAAAGGCAGGGGTGTGGCAGATTTCAGCTACTGGGCGGCAGCGCTTACCGGTACCGGCCGCGGCAGCACGGAAAACGACGATAACCGCCTGATGTATTTCGGAAGGCTGCAATGGAATTTTACAGGCGTTTATCTTGACTTTGAAGGAAGCGATCTTGAAATATCGGAGCGTCCCGCCGGTGTGCTGGCTGTTTCCGGCGTAACGAACAGAAGCCAGTACACGCGTTTTTCGCAAGCCGGCGGCGGATCTCTCGAAGGATATGAGAACGGCCTGCCCGGGCAATACCGCGTACACCAGGCGAACATCGAAACCGCTTTCAAATACAAAGGTTTCAGCTGGCAAAGCGAACTTCACTGGAAGGAGATCGTCGACAAACTGGATAATGATCATACCGATGTGCTGCACGGTTACTACGTGCAGCTGGGTTATTTTTTTCATCAGGCAATTGACTGGTGGCCCGCGCCGCTGGAGATAGCCGTGCGCAATGCAGGCTACAGGCCGAACCGCGAAGCGGATGAAACAAAAAAACGCGAGCTTTCCGGCGCGGCCAACTGGTTTTTTAAAGGGCACAAAAACAAACTGACCTTTGAATGCAGTCATTTCAATTATGATAAGACCGGTGGCATTCCCGCTGACCAGCTGCGTTTCCGGCTGCAATGGGATATTTCCATGTAGAAAAAAAATTACTGCAAAACAGCTAAACAAATTTTTTTATTACACTGTTATCTAACCGACAAGTATATGTGATCTATGATCTTTTTAATGTATGACTATCTGGACGAGCCGCATTCCTGCGGCTCGTTTTGTTTGTTGCCTTGCTTACCCCGGATATAAAAAAAAGTAAGAAAAAAACGGAGGAAACACGCTCTCCCGGGTGTCTTTACATAACTGGTTTCAACCTGTAACCGGCTTTCTTCTATCGTTTAATGGATGGGAAAAGACATGCAATACTAAGCGCAAGCCGGTTTTTTTTGGAGACATATCTATAAAATTTAAAACACGCAGTATATGAAACGGTTTGGCCAAAGTTACTTTCTGTTCGCAGGTTTGCTGATCATATGGCTGGCGCAGGGATGCATCAGGCAGTCGGAGAAAAAAAGCGGACCGGATGACAAGGAGTTTAACGGTGTTATAAAACTGGATGTCCGCGATTCAAAGGCG
>JBQCFV010000542.1:0-3920 GCA_051958695.1 Chitinophaga sp.
GGCATCAAACCGCTCTGGACGAACGCCATGTTCGGCGGGATGCCTACGTACCAGATATATCTTTCGCAGGACAACTACACTTATTTCCTGCACAACATCCTTACACTGGGGCTTCCCAAGCCGGTGAACTTCTTTTTCCTCGCCATGCTGGGGTTCTACATCCTGCTGTCCGTAATGGGTTTCCGGCAGTGGGTCAATATACTGGGAGCCATCGCCTTCGGCTTCGCCTCGTACAATCCCATGATCATATCGGCGGGGCACGATACCAAAATGTTCACTATCGCCTACATGGCGCCGCTGGTGGCGGGCATCTTGCTCACCTATCGCGGCAAATACCTGATAGGCGGCATCATCACCTGCATCACGCTTTGCCTCATGGTGACCAGCGGGCATTACCAGATCGTGTTCTATACTTTGCTGCTTTGTCTTTGCATCGGCGCGGGCTATCTCGTGCAGGCCGTCAAAACAAAACAGGTGCCGCCATATATCAAAGCCACGCTGGTGCTGCTGGGCTTCGGCCTGCTGTCCGTACTGCCGGCTACCGTCAGTCTCTGGACCACTTCAGAATTTAGCAAATACACCATGCGCGGCGGGCATTCCGAGCTTACGGCCGAAGCCGGGCAGGAAGCAGATAAAACAAAGGGCGGTCTTGATAAAAGCTACGCTTTCAACTGGAGCCAGGGGCGGATGGAAACGCTTACCACCTTTGTGCCGAACCTCTACGGCGGCGGCAGCTATTCGCCGCTTTCCGCCGGCAGCGCCACGGCCAAACAGTTTACGGCCATGGGCGTTCCGCCCGCGCAGCAGGACCAGTTCCTTCACCAAATGCCCACCTACTGGGGCCCGCAACCCATGACCGACGGGCCGGTATACTGGGGCGCGGTGATCATCTTCTTTTTTGTGCTCGCGTTCTTTATCGTCAAAGACTTCAACAAATGGTGGATACTGGCGGGCTGCCTGCTCGGTGTTTTCCTCGCCTGGGGGAGCAACTTCGCTTTCTTTAACTATTTCCTGTTCGACCATCTACCGCTGTTCAGCAAGTTCCGCGCGCCGGCGCAGGCGCTGGTGCTTTGCCAGCTGCTCGTGCCTTTCCTCGCATGCTGGGCGCTGAACGATATCGTGAGCAAAGAATGGGACAAGACCGCGCTGCTCAAACAGCTGAAAAAAGCCCTCTACGTTACCGGCGGCATCGTGCTGCTGTTGCTGGTCGCTTCTTTCGGTTTCCTTGATTTTACGGCGGCGGACGATGCGGGCCAGCGTTTCTACCAGCAGCTCACCGGCGGCAACCAGCAGATGGTGGACCAGTTGATGGACGCGCTGCGGAAAGACAGGGCCTCCCTCCTGCGCACGGACGCCCTGCGTTCGCTGGCGTTCATTCTCATCGCGGCTGGCCTCGTATGGGCTTACCTGCAAAAGAAGCTCCAGGCCGGCTACATGCTCGCCATTCTCACGCTTTGCGTGGCGGTCGACCAGATGCTGGTCGCGCACCGCATCCTCAACGCCAAAAACTTCGTAACGCCTGCCGATTACAGCTCGTATTTCGTGCCCTCGCCGGTGGACGAGGCCATCAAGCAGGATAAAGACCCGTATTACCGTGTATTCAACACCGTGAACTTCATGGACGCCCTCAGCTCCTACCACCACCGGAGCATTGGCGGCTACAGCCCCGTGAAGCTCGCGCTGTACGACGACCTCATCAAATACCAGATCGGAAAGAACAATCCGCATGTGCTCAACATGCTCAACGCCAAATACGTGATCGTTCAAAACAAGGAAGGCCAGCTCAGCTATTTCCAGAACCCTGATGCGCTGGGCAACGCCTGGTTCGTGGACAGCCTTGTATGGGCCCAAAGCGCCGACGAGGAAATGAAAACGCTGGACAGTCTGCCTACCGGCCATGCCGTCGTGATCGACCAAAGGTTCAAACCGGCGCTGAACGACTTTGTGCCGGGCAGGGATTCCGCGGCTTCCATCAAACTTACCAAATACGGGCTGAACGAGCTGCAATACCGCAGCAACAATGCGCAGGCGGGCTTTGCCGTATTCTCCGAGATCTATTACCCGGCCGGCTGGCACCTGTATATCGACGGTAAAAAAGAAGAGATCGTGCGGGTGGACTATCTGCTGCGCGGCGCGAAGATCCCGGCGGGAGAGCATGAGCTGGTGATGAAGTTCGAGCCGAGGAGCTATTATCTCGGCAACGCGATCTCACGCTGGAGCTCCATCGCGATACTGATCGTGCTGGCGCTGGCGATCGCGTTCGAAGTGAGGCGCTCGCTCAGGAAAGAATCATAGATTCCAGTGGGATAAACTGAAAAGGGAGCGGATGGTCCGCTCCCTTTTTTATACCGTCAATACCATAACCTCGCTTCCACCTCCCGAAGGTACCGCTTTGCCGCTTCGTTGAGCGGCTGCCGGGTTTCACTGCGCGGGATGCGGCTTATTTCCTTCCACCCTTTCAGCCATTCCTTCCACTGCCAGCCCGTCTTCTTCAGAAATTCCAGCGACCACATAAAGGCCGTGGACAGGAAACGCACATAGGACAAATACCGGTACGCCACTTTGCTTTTGTTGATCCAGAGCATTTTCATTTTGGCGAGATGTGGCGTACGGCCCAGCGGGCTTTCGTTGTGCAGCACCACCACGTCCGACGTATAGGCGATGGCGTAACCCGCCTGTATCGCGCGGTAAGTGAGATCGTATTCCTCCATGCCATAAAAAAAATCAACCGGGTAATCGCCTGCCTTTTCGTACACTTCTTTCAGGATAGCATGACCGGCGCCGATAAAGTACGGGGCGAGGAAATACGGTTTGTCCTTGTACCTGTCGAATTGTTTATGCGGGAACGCGTTCACCTGCATTTGCCCGGTACTGGCGTACAGCACTTTGAAACAAAGAATGCCCGCATGATGCCGGCGCATAAAATCGTTAGCAAAGGTGTCGCCGATCTTCCGCAGGGCATCGGTATCACGGAACCAGGCGTCGTCGTCGATGGTGATGAGAATAGGCGCTTTGGCCATGGCGATGCCGAGATTGCGGCCGCGGGCCACGCCCAGGTTCTCGTTCGAATAATGATAACGGAAATATGGGAGATCCGCCGCGAATGCCGTTACAGGCGAATAGTCCGCCGTGGAGGCATTGTTGATGACGATCACTTCTTCCAGCAGCTCCGCGGCGCCTTCCTGCGCGGCAAGGCTGCGCAGCAGCGCCAGCAGGTCGTCCGGCCGGTTGTAGGTGATGATGATGACGGATAACTTTTTCATGTCGTAAAAAATAAACCGCGGTAGGCTTCCGCGAATGTTTCCATGCCGAAATGCGCCCGGGCATACGCAATATTGTTCCTGCGCATGGCGTCCAGCGCCGCGGGATGCCAGTCCCTCACCAGCCGTGCGCCCGCGGCGATAATATGTTCCTCCGTATCCATATGCGCCACGAGATAACCGTTCTCGCCGTTGTGCACGTGAAAAGGAATATCTCCCGCATCGGTGGCGAGCACCGCCAGCCCGCGCGCCATGCCCTCCATGATCACCATTGGGAAACCTTCGCGGATGGAAGTGATCACGATCACTCGGTGGCGGCGGTACAACTCGTCCATCTTCGCGGTATCCGTAATTTCCCCGTAAAAGCGGCAATACGCGCGCAGCTCTTCCGGTACGGCATATTCCACGTTGCCGATAAAACCGGCCGTAACGCCCGCCGCTTTTGCAATGGCGGCCACGAGGTGCACACGTTTCTCCGGCGTGCCGCGGCCTGCGTACAGCAGCATATTGTCTTCCTCCAACGGCCCCGTCTGTTCCGGCAGCGGGATGCCGTTCATTATCAGCCTGATCCTTTCCGCGTAACCGGCCGGACCACGGTACTTGCGGTACAGTTCCAGGTGCCGCTGTATGATATCGCGGCTGATCAGCACCGTGGTATGG
>JBQCFV010000543.1:0-4324 GCA_051958695.1 Chitinophaga sp.
GCCGGTTTCGAGGCGGCAGGCGATGAGGCTTACGTAATTGAACCGTTCCAGTACTTCGTAATGTGTGATGGCGTCTTTGCCGTGCTCGCCGTCGGGGTAAGCCGTCATGATCTTCCGAAGCCGCTGGTGGCGGCCTACATGGGCTTCCACGGTGCCGCCTTCTTCTTCAAAATCGCCCCATACGAGGGCTACGTAGCGGCGCTGCACGGTGTGGTCGAAGAATTGTTTGGCGAGGTCGCTCATGGCTTTTTCGGATTTGGCCACTACCAGCAGGCCGCTGGTATTTTTATCGATGCGGTGCACCAGCCCGAAGCGCGGTATTTCCGGCTCCACGGCGGTTTCCTTGTCGTCGCTGAGATAGTAGGCGAGGGCGTTCACGAGGGTGCCGGAATAATTGCCGCAGCCGGGGTGCACCACCATGCCCGGCGGCTTGTTGATGATCAGCACGTCCTCGTCTTCGTACACGATGTTCAGCGGGATGTTTTCGGGCTTGATCTCGGTGGATTCGGGGTTTTTGTTGGAATACACGATCAGGCGGTCGAGTGGCCGCACCTTGTAATTGGATTTCACGGGCTTGTCGTTCACCAGCACCATGCCCGCCTCGATGGACCGCTGCACTTTATTGCGCGTGGCGCCTTCAATGCGGTTCTGGATGAACTTGTCGATGCGCAGGGGTTCCTGGCCTTTGTCCACCACCAGGTTCACCCTTTCGTACATTTCCTCGCTCCCTTCGCCGTTTTCCAGCTCGTCTTCCAGCTCTTCGATCTGATCGGTCATCGGTAAAAATTTTTGCAAAGATAGCTTATAGTTATCTTTGCAGGATCAATTTGAGCGCTGAATGAAACCGCGACGTTCCATTCGGCCGTTAAAGATAACCTGAACGGATGAACCACCAGATAAAAGTGAGCGACCTCGGCACCATTCCCTACCAGGAGGCCTGGGACCTGCAGGAGCGGCTATTGCAGGAAAGCGTGGCACTAAAAGCGGACCTCCGCAACGGCCTGGCCGCGCCCGGCGCCACCGTGCCGCACCACCTGCTTTTTTGCGAGCATCCGCCGGTATACACCCTCGGCAAAAGCGGCCATGTGGAAAACCTGCTGGTGAACGACGAAACGCTGGCGCAGCAAGGTATCGGCTTTGTGCATACCAACCGGGGCGGCGACATCACGTTTCACGGCGAAGGGCAGATCGTGGGCTACCCCATCATCGACCTGGAACAGTTCTTTACCGATATCGGCCGTTATCTCCGTTCGCTGGAAGAAGTGATCATCCGCACGCTGGCGGATTACGGGCTGAAAGGGAAGCGCTCGAAAGGGGAAACGGGCGTTTGGCTGGAGCCGGACGTGCCCGGCAAAGCGCGAAAGATATGCGCCATGGGCGTGCGTTGCAGCCGTTGGGTCACCATGCACGGCTTTGCCCTCAACGTCAATACCAACCTGGATTATTTCTCGAATATCATCGCCTGCGGCATTGCGGACAAAGCGGTTACTTCCCTGCAAAAAGAAACCGGGCGCGTTATTCCGTTGGAGGAAGTACAGGCCCGGATCTTATATCATTTCGCCGGCGTATTCGGCGCGGAAATGGTCACGAACGGTAATTGAGCGGGATATACAGGCTCCATTTCTCCAGCAGCTTCCCGTCTTCATATATCTCGAAATTAAACCAGCCCGCGTGCATAAAAATGGCCTTTTCCAGTATCAGGAAAGGCTCGGCCACCTGCTCCACTTCAAACAGGAAAGCGCCGGTGGGCTCAAAGAACCTGATCGAATATTTTTTCTGCAATGCCTGCGGCAGCTTGATGTTCACGTTGCCGTCCGCCGTAGTGTACACGTAATTGGAGGGCCGCCACGGGATCACCTCGTTGGTGCCGGTGGCGTTGCTGGTATCGGCGCCAACGTCCTGGGCGCCCAGCCTGGTGTTGGCGGCTATGCTGCTGTCCTGCACGGCGAGCACGGTTTTGCTGTACATGTACCGGTTGTTCTTGAAGAGAATGAACAGGCGATAGTAGTTTTTCCCCGGCAGCGGTTTGTTATCGAGGTAAGCGTTGCGCGTTTGCGTGGGATAGCTGGCGTAGCCGATGGTAGTGAAGTTCAGCACGCTGTCCAGCGACCGCTGTATGCCGATCTGCGCGGTGTTCGGGAAACCCGATATCCAGTCCAGCTGGATCTTGCCCGTCTTGATCAGTGCGGAAAAGTCGGGCAGCACCGGCGGCGTGGGCCCCGGCACGGCATTCTGCGCTTTGGCTATGGTGATGGTACCTATAAAAATCACGGTGGCGATAAGGCATCTAACAGTCTGTTTCATACAGTACATCAAAAACGTCTTAAGTTGGCAAAATAATGATCTGAAGGTCAAATATACGTTGCCACGCTTTAAAAGCATAGAACGCCGGGCGCGAAAGATTCATTGCCCTGCAGCCCGCCGGTGTGTATCAGCAGTACGCGGCTGCCCGGCGGGAAAAAATTTTGTTCGGCCAGGCGCCTGAACGCCAGCACCATTTTGCCGGTATACACCCAGTCCGTCGGGATGCCGGTTTCCCTGAAAAAATCATTCATCATGCCGATGAGCGCGGGCGTATGTTTCGCATAGCCGCCCTCGTGGTGGTCGTGCAATATCTGCCAGCGGGAGGATGGCGCTTTCAGGAGGCTTTCCACTTCCCCTTCCAGCGAAAATGCGCCTTTGAGCGCCGATATGCCGATAATGTGCTGACCGGTGCCTGCGTTTACCAGTCCCGCTAAGGTGGTGCCCGTGCCCGCCGCGCAAAGGATGTGGGTGAAGCTGGAAGTGTCCGCCAGCGCCAGTATGTCTTCACAACCCCTCGCGCCCTGCGCGTTATGACCGCCTTCCGGCACCACGTACGCATCATGCAGCAGGTGCTGCATCAGCCGCGTCATTTCACCGCCGCTTTTCAGCTGCGCGTATAGCTCACGGCTCACGTAATGCAGCTCCATGCCCAGCTCCGCCGCTTTTTGCAGCGTATGCCCGGGAATGGTGGGCTTTTCCCCGCGTATCACCCCGATGCTGGAAAGGCCGTACAGCTTGCAGGCCGCCGCCGTAGCCACAATATGGTTGGAATACGCGCCGCCAAACGTCAGGATGCGCGTGTTGCCCGCGGCTTCCAGGTTGTATTTCAGCTTGAACCATTTGTTGCCCTGCACCAGCGGATGGATCGTATCCAAACGCAACATGGCTGCCTGGACGTTGCCGGGCAGCCA
The DNA here is from genome assembly GCA_051958695.1 of Chitinophaga sp. Lineage (GTDB taxonomy): Bacteria > Bacteroidota > Bacteroidia > Chitinophagales > Chitinophagaceae > Chitinophaga. The sequence continues at coordinate 3,216 of JBQCFV010000543.1, forward strand.
TGTGGTATGGAAAGGTTGTAATATGTCCTTAGTGGAAAAGTACATTCCGCAAGTTAATGCTTTGTTTGCCTTTCAGGCCAAAGCCCACCTGCAATTGCTGTTCACCTCCCGCATTGAAATATTGCACCCTGATCTTGTGATATCCTTTCACGAGCGGCGTCATGCCGGTTTTTTCCGTGCTTGCGTGCTCGCCGTCGTTGTCCACGATCACCTCGCCGTCTATCGCCAGCACGGAGCCGTCGTCGGACGTGGTGCTAAATTCATACAGGCCGGTAACATCTATTTTGATATAACCTTCGAAGCTCACGCCGTATTTCACGCGGTGGTTGAAGGGGCGGAGCGAGAAGTCGGGCACCGTGCCGCTGCTGTCGGGCCTGCCGGCGCCCGTCTGTTTCGCCACCACGAACGTTTTGGCGTATACGGCGAACTGCACGCCCTTGCGCGTGGGGTTCACGTTCTTCGCGGGCTTGTACGGCTTGCGTGTGTAGGTGTTGGTATACACGGCGCTGCTGCGGCCGGAGGGCAGCACCACGATATATTTCAGCGTGACGGTCTTGTTCACGGCAGGCGCTACTACGAACGGTTTGGTATATAATTTTCCGCCGGGGGAAGGCTGCGTGCCGTCGAGCGTGTAATAGATCTTTCCGCCGGAAACGGGCCGCAGCGTGATGGTTTTCGCGGCTGAAAGCACGAGGTCCTCCGCGCCCGCGGCTTCCGGTATGCGGAAGTTCACCCCGCGTTTGTCAAGGTCTTTCAACGCATCCTCCAGCTTCCGTGTGAAGACAGCGTAATTCTTTTTGGAAGCGGGGCTCCAGGCGATTTCCGCCAGCGCCAGCGCGCGGGGATAAGCGAAATAATCCACGCCTTTTTCGTCGGCGATGTATTCCGTCCACACATTGCCCTGCACGCCTTTGATGTATTTCTTTTCTTCCGCGCTCAGCGTCGAAGGATAAGGCTCGTAGCTGTAAACCTTTTCCAGCGGCAGGTATCCGCCGATACCCAATGGTTCTGTAGGGAGGTTGGCCTGGTGGTAATCGAGATAGAGATACGTATTGGGCGTCATGATCACATCATGTTTTTGTTTGGCCGCCGCAATGCCGCCTTTTTCG
>JBQCFV010000544.1:0-3273 GCA_051958695.1 Chitinophaga sp.
AAAAAAGGAAAGCTCATTATTCCCGCGTTCAGCGTAGGCCGCACGCAGGAGCTGCTTTTCACGCTCAACCGCGCGCAGCTCGCCGGCAAGCTGCCGCACGTGGACCTGTTCGTAGACAGCCCGTTGTCGCTCGAAGCCACCGACGTTACGCGTTTGCATCCCGAATGTTTCAACAAAAAAGTGCAGAAGATACTCGAAGTGGACGACGACCCGTTCAGCTTCCCCGGCATGCGCTACATCAAAACAGTGGACGAATCGAAACAACTCAACTTCCGAAAGGAGCCCTGCGTGATCATTTCCGCATCGGGCATGGCGGAAGCAGGCAGGGTGAAGCACCACATCGCCAATAACATCGATTCCGCGCGCAATACCATCCTCATTGTCGGTTACTGCGAACCGCAATCCCTTGGCGGCCGGCTGATGCGCGGCGCGAAAGAAGTGTCCATCTACGGCGAAAGGCATGAAGTGAAAGCGGAAGTAGGCGTGATCCGCTCGATGAGCGCCCACGGCGATTACGAGGACATGAGCCAGTGGCTGGCCTGTCAGAACCCGAAAGAAGTGAAAAAACTTTTCCTTGTGCACGGCGAATACGAAGTGCAGACCGTGTTTAAAGACTGGCTGATCAAAAAAGGTTTTGGGGACGTGGAAATTCCCGAACGGCATTCGGAAGTGGGTTTAGGCTGATTTCCGTCAGCGGGAATCAGAAGTTTGCCGGGCTGCGGCATTGCTGAACGGCGTTCGGAAGCAGGCTCCCGGCTAATCTTCCAGCAGCGGGAACCAGAGGTTCACCCTTGTGCCGCTGGCATTCCCGCTGGCGTCATGCAGGTCCACGATATCAAAGGAAGCATCCATATTGAACCGGCTGTTGTATATCTGCAGCCGGTCTTTTGTTATCTGCACGCCCCGCGAAATATGGCTGGGGTGGCTTTGCTGCTTCAGCGTGGTGGCGGCGTCGCGGCCGATGCCATCGTCTTCGATGACGCAAAGTATCTGTTTCTCCCGCCGGATAAACTCGATGGTAAGCAACCCTTTTTCCGGCTTATGCTGCAGCCCGTGCCAGATCGCGTTCTCCACGAACGGCTGGATCACCATCGCGGGAATTTCCAGGAAATCCTTGTCCAGCTTGGGATCTACGATGATGCGGTAATCGAATCGTTCGGAGAGGCGGAGCCGTTCCAGCTCGAGGTAGTTTTCCAGCATGTCCGTTTCGCGCGTGATGGAAATGCTGTTGAGCTGCGAATGGTCCAGCACGTTACGGATAAGCCTTGCAAAACGGCTTAGGTATGCCAGCGCCTGCTCCGTTTCGTTCTTCATCATGAACGTCTGGATGGAGTTGAGCGCGTTGAAGATAAAATGCGGGTTCATCTGCGCGCGCAGGGCTTTCATTTCAAGCTGCGCCAGCTCTTCACGGAAGGCCGCGCGGCTGCGCGCTTCTTTTTTCACGAGGTACATTCTCACCCTGAAATAACTGTACACCATACCGAGTATCGCCAGCACGCAAAGCGAGCGGAACCACCAGGTTTGCCAGAACGCGGGCAGCACGCTGATGTACAGCGAAGTAACGTTGCGGGAAAAAACGCCCGCCATGTTCATGCCTTTCACCCGGAAGATATAATCGCCGGGCGGAAGGTTCGTATACCGCGCCACCAGCAGGTTACCGGCATGCACCCAGTCTTTGTCGAGCCCTTCCAGCTTGTAGAAATATTGTGTTTTCTCCGCGTGGTTCTGCAGCGATTTAAATTCGATGCCGATGTAATTCTGGCTATGCGTGAGTTTTAGCGGCGTGCGCGGGCTTAGTGCGGAATCCACGTTCACCGGCAGGTTGAGCACCCTGAAATCCACGATGGTAACGTCCGGCGGGGGCGGTTTTACTTCCAGCCTGAACGCGGAAAAGGCCATGACATGGTCGGACGCGCCAACGAGCAGCCGCCCGTCCTGCAGGAAGGCAATGTTGCGGCGCACTTTCCGCGAGTTGTCGATAATATCGTCGTTCTGCACAAAGGCGGAGAGGGTGCGCGTGCTGCCGTTGAGCCGGTAAAAGCCGAAAGGCGTGGTGAGCCATGCATCGTCCCTGCCTGCGGGCTGTATGCTGAGTATCCATTCGTTGAACAGCTGGTCGTTGATGGTTTGCGCCTCCCAGTGGTTGCTGCGGTGATTGTAAAAAAAGATACCGTGGTCGGTGCCGGCCAGCAGCACGCTGTCCGAATAAGGGATGAGCGCGGTCACATTGCGCACCGTGTCCTGCCCGAAGCGGAACATCACCTGCCGGTCCGCCTTGCCGCTGGGTTTATGGAACCGCAGGATGCCGCCGTTGCTGGACGCAAGCCAGAGATACTCGTCGTTGAGCGGTACGATGCGGCTTACGGAAGTGTTGCGGTGGATAAATTCGTGTATCTGCGGATAGTTCGTCACTTCGCCCGAACGCATGTTCCAGCGTACGATGCCGATCTTGTAAAGCCCCACCCACACGATGGAATCGTTTTCGGGCCACATGCAGAGCACCGTCTGGTCGCTGAAGCGTTTGGGGCGGTGATGGGTGAAACGGCGGGTGGCGGGATCAAATTCGGAAATAAAGCCGTTTTCCTGCCCGATGAGCAGGTGGCCGTTTTTCTGTTCGGCAAAGCTCCACACCAGCGAACGGTCTTCGGGGATGCCGCTGCCGTCAGCCTGGTGTTTGTAATGCGCCTTTACGCGCAGGTCCGGCCCGAGCCAGGCGTAGACGCCGCCCCAATAGCCGATGAACACGTCGCCGCTGCGGGCGGTAAGTATGCCGGTAACCTCCGCCTGCGGCAGCGGGCGGCTGCGGTAATCCAGCCGGGTGAACGACTGGTTGTGCAGGCTCATGATGTTCACGCCGCGGTCGGTGCCCACCCAGAGGTGCCCGTCGCGGTCGGTGAGCAGGCAGTTGGATTCGTAATCGTAATGAAGACCGAGCGGGTCTTTGTTGTTGCCGGGAAGGTGCAGGTTAAAGCCGTCTTTTTCCGTGTAGCGGTGCAGCCCGCCATGCTCCATGGACACCCATATTTCTTCATGAACGTCTTCGGCGATGTCGTACACCTGGTCGGTCTCATTGTTTTTGTAGGGGAAAATACAGGGGTGCAGACGGTTAGTGTCCGGGTGCCAGGTGTACAGCACGTTTTCGCCCCGCGAGGCGATCCACAACCGTTGCCGGTGATCTTCGAATATTTTTTTGACGCTGGTGGGGATGTTGAGTATCTGCAGGCTGTCGGGGTTGTGCTGGCGGCTGAACACCCTGTCGCGCGTGCGCGGTAC
>JBQCFV010000545.1:0-4568 GCA_051958695.1 Chitinophaga sp.
CGTGCCGCTGGCGCAATTCCGCAGCAATCTTTCCACCCTTATCGAAAAGATACAGGCGAAGAACAGCCGCGTGCTGCTGATGACCATCTGCCCGTTCATCGAACCTTTGCTGCTCACCCGTCACAAACGCGAACATTACGGCGAAGAAGGGCCTTCGGGAAGAAGGCTGGCCGTAAACGCCGCCATCAGGGAACTCGCCGCGCAGCACAATACCTCGCTGCTCGACCTGGGCGCGCTGTTCGACAAAGCCGGCAAAGTAGGATTGGGGAAGGATTCGCTGATCCAGAACGTGGAAAATTCCGGGAGAACGGACGGCGTGCACCCCACCGTGGAAGGCTACCGGTTTATCGGCCTGGCGGTGTACGACTTCATCGTGTACAATCAATTGCCGCGGCAACGGATCGTATGCTTTGGCGACAGCATCACGAGGGGAGACGGCGGCGTGGAAAAGAACAGCTATCCCGCGGTGCTGAAAAGACTGCTCGCCCCGTAGAAACATCGTAACATTTCAACCAACAGATATCATTCATGAAGACCAGTATCAGCATTCTCCTGTTTTGCTTCGCCCTGCAGACGGCGGTGGCGCAGCACAAAGTGGACATTTGTATTTACGGCGGCTCGTCCGCCGGCGTGATCGCCGCTTATACGGCCAAAAAAGCCGGCCGCTCCGTATTGCTGGTAGAACCGGGGAAACGTCTCGGCGGGCTTACATCCGGCGGTCTCGGCGCTACGGACATCGGCAACAAATACGCCATACGCGGCCTCTCGCTTGAATTTTACCGGCAGGTCGGAAAACATTACGGCAAGTTCGAGCAATGGACGTTCGAGCCGCGCGTGGTGGACAGCATTTACCAGGACTATGTAAAAAGAGGCGGGTTCAGGGTTTTATACAACCACCGCCTGGCAGGCGCCGTGAAAGAAAACGGCCTGATCAGAGAAATAACGCTGAACGCCAACGGCGCCACGGTGACCGTGGCCGCGAAGATGTTCATCGACTGCACCTATGAAGGCGACCTGATGGCGAAAGCAGGCGTGAGCTATACCATCGGCCGCGAAGGCAACGACGTATACAACGAAACCTGGAACGGCGTGCAAATGCTCAAGAACCATCAGTTCCCTGACGGCGTTGATCCGTACAAAGTACCGGGAGACCCGTCCAGCGGGCTATTGTGGGGTATCAGCCCTGCCTTGATGGCGCCGATAGGCAGCGGCGACAAAATGGTGCAGGCTTACAACTTCCGTATCTGCCTTACCAACGATCCCGCCAATATGATCCCCATCACCAAACCGGAAGGCTACGATCCGTCACGTTACGAGCTGCTGGGACGGCTGTTCAAAGCGCAGCCGAAAAAGACGAAGCTCAACGATTATTTTATCTGGAGCCGGATGCCCAACAACAAAACCGACATTAACAACAGGGGCGCCTTTTCCACCGATATGATCGGCATGAACTACGACTATCCCGAAGCAAGCTATGAGCGGCGCGAAGCCATCATCAAAGAACACGAGCTGTATACAAAGGGCCTGCTTTATTTCTGGATCACCGACCCGCGTGTGCCGCAGCATCTGCAGGCGGAAGTAAGAAAATGGGGCTACCCGAAAGACGAGTATATCAACAACGGCCACTGGAGCCCGCAGTTATACGTTCGCGAAGCCCGCCGCATGATCGGTTCCTTCGTGATGACGCAGGCCCACTGCACCGGCAAGGAAGTAGTCTCAGACGGTGTTGGCATGGCCGCTTACACCATGGATTCGCACAACACCCAGCGCATCGTGATACGCAAGAACGGGAAAGACATGGTGAAGAACGAAGGGAATGTGGAAGTGCACGGCTTTCCGCCGTACCCGGTTTCGTACCGCGCGCTGATACCGAAAGAAAATGAATGTGGTAACCTGCTGGTGCCCGTTTGTTTGTCCGCCAGCCATATCGCGTACGGCTCCATCCGTATGGAACCCGTGTTCATGGCGCTGGGGCAGGCCACCGCCGTTGCCGCGGACAAAGCCATTGCAAAGGGCGTAACGGTGCAGCAGGTAGACGGTGCGGAGGTAAGCCGCACGCTCGCGGAAAACCCGCTGGGCGACGGCAGGCTGGGCGATATCCTGATGGACAATGCCTCGGCCGGTGTCAAAAAAACAGGGGAGTGGAAAATGGTGAAAGGCCGCGGCAGCTACGGGCCTGATATGCTCATGGGCGAAAATAACGCCAGCGCCACCTTTACGCCCGCGGTACGCAAATCCGGCCACTACGCCGTGTACGTTTATTTCCCGCGTCTGAATAACTTTGCCGCCGTTACGAACGTAAAAGTAACCAGCGGCAAAAGCGAGCACCTGGTAACGGTAAAAAAAGAAGATATAAAGATAGGGGACTGGATGAAGCTGGGCACATTCAAAATGCGTAAAGGGAAATCCGCTTCCGTGGAAATTTCCGGCAACAATAACGCCGATGGCGTGGTGACGGCTGACGCAGTGGTGCTGGTGCCGGAGAAAAGATGAGCCACAATGGAAGGTAGTAAAAGCCAGGTAACGTCGTAGTAAAGGCAAGGATAGAGCATGGATAAAGCGTCCTGATAGCGGTTGCCGGAGAAAAGATGATCCTTGTACCGCAGATATACCGGAGCCCTTGCAGTTGCAAGGGCTCCGGCGTTTAAGGAACGGGGCACGCTTTAGGGGTCTGTCAATACAGATTGCGTAGAAATACAGGGTGTTGTATCTTTAATAGAATTATCATGAACCTTTCCTTAACGCATCACCAGTTTTTCTCCGGCATTCCAAGCGCCAGCGGCCTTGCCTTCTACAAAGGCCGGTATTACATCGTGGGAGACGATGCCACGCAATTGTTTATACTGAACGCCGACCTCACGCTCGCCGGACAGCTACCTATCCCCGGCAGGCAAAGCCAGGCGCGCATCCCGAAACCGTTGAAAAAAGATTGGGAAAGCCTTTGCAATATCAGTGCCGGCGGAAAGACGGCGTTGATGTCCTTAGGCTCCGGTTCGCTCAGCCCGCACCGGAATGCCGCGCTGTTATTCTACCCCGAAACGGAGCAGATGGAAATAAAAGACCTCAGTGCGTTTTACAGAAGCTTGCGGTCAAAGACTGACCTGAATATAGAAGCGGCTACCGAAATGGGAACTTCGCTGCTGATCGGTAACCGCGGCAATCTCAGCAAACCGAAGAACCTTTTGATCTTTTGCAGCACGCAGCATCTTTGGGAAGACGCTGTCAAAACACACGTATGCAGGCTGGAACTGCCGCAGGAGACAGAATTTTCGGGTATTTCGGGGCTGGCCTGGCTGCCCGAAAAAGACTGGCTGTTCTTCACCACTTCCAAAGAAGAAACCGCCAATACTTACGACGACGGCAAAATAGGGGAAAGCCGCGTGGGCGTTATCAAAAACGCTACGCGCGCGGTCAATGAACCATCCGTTAAACCGGATGAATGGATCAGGCTGGAGGAAGTGCACCCGGTGTTTAAAAAGCAGAAGATAGAATCGATCGTGTTAAGGGAAATTTCCGGGCACCTGGAGGTGTCGCTGGTGTCGGATAATGATGATGGGGGGAGTCATGTTTTCAGGTTGGGGGTGAGGTGAGGGGCGAGAAGAACTAATGTGATAGGCGATAACTTTCATTTTAATACCAAAAAGTATGCATGGTTTGGAGCCGATCCAGATACCACAAAATAAATTGAAGACAATTCTAAACTACAAAAAGGGAGGATGAAATTGTTGCATATCTTTTCTGTTGGCATGCTATGTTCCATTGTTTGTTATGGAATTTGTACCCGGAAAATTGCAAACGCAAGCAGTATTATAAAGTTCCCGCCTATTCGATAACTAATCCATTACCGGACTGCATCTTTGATCTGTCATTCCCCGGAATAAAACAAAAAAGGCTGACGCCCAAGCGCCAGCCTTTCAAAAATAAAAACTCCCATCAAATCGCCGGATCATCCGGTGTAGCCGGATTATTATCCCGCTCTATCAAAGGATAAGGATAAAAGTTCCTGTTCCTTTCTTCCCCCGGCTGATTGGGCCCGGGGCGGCCAAAGCGACGGCTGTCTTCCAGCTCCTGGCCGCAGAGGAACATCTCCAGTCTTCTTTGTTTATAAATGTCCGTCAGCAGCGCGGCCTGCGTCATGGGGCCGCTGTAGGCGGGCTGGCTGGCGCCGATGCCATAGATGTCGGTGGTTTTGGTGCGAACGGCGTCCAGGGAGGTTTTGGCCTGGGGAAGCAGGTTCTGCCGGGCATAGTTTTCCGCGGCGATCAGGTCCATTTCACCGGGCAGGTATACCGGGTAAGAAGCCGTCGTATTCAACGCGAATGCTTTCAATGGAAAGGTGGTCGCGTCGGTGCGGCTGATATAGAATCCCACGCGCGGGTCGGTGGCGGCGGGCTGCGGGGCAAGACCGTTGCGCAGTCCCAGCGTAGAATCGATAGCGCCGAATACATTCACCGTAAAGTTCCATTCGCCCAGCGGGTTGGTGGTAAGGGTGGAAAACTGGAACTCGGATTTATCTGTCCGGCTGGCGGCGGCGGCAAAGGTGAGCGCCTTGTCGCCGGAGGCTTTGT
>JBQCFV010000546.1:0-2231 GCA_051958695.1 Chitinophaga sp.
GCGCAACGAGGCGCTGTACGACCTGATGGTAACGCCGCGCAGCGTAAAGAACATCGATACCGCGTACCTCTGCGAGATATTGTCCATCACTCACGAAGAATTTATCAAACGCATCCATACGGCGAGAATGAAGGAAGGCCCGGTGCGGCCCTCCGTTTTTGCCAGCCTGCTTACGCCTGAAGTGTACGGCAAATTGCAGGAGAGCATGTACATGTTCCAGCCGGGTTTCGAGCTGGTGCTGCGGCCGGTGCGCTCGTACCCTTACGGGGTGGGCGCGCATATATTCGGTTATATCAGCGAGGTTACGCCGCGCATGCTGGAAGACACGACCGGCCGATACAGCGCTTACCAGCAAGGCGATTACATTGGCCGTACGGGGCTGGAAAGTATTTATGAAGAAGTGCTGATGGGGAAACGCGGCATCCAGTACCTCGTGAAAGATAACCTGAACCGCCCGCAGGGCCCGCTGGAAAATGGTGAGTTCGACACGGCCGCCGTTGCCGGCAAAAACCTGCGCCTGGCGCTGGACATAGAGCTGCAGGTGCTGGGCGAGGCCATGATGAAAGGCAAGACGGGTTCCATCATAGCCATCGATCCAAAAACCGGCGGCATACTGACCATGGTGAGCGGCCCCACTTTCGACCCGAACCTGCTTTCAGGCTCTTACCGCTCGAAGAATTACGGAAAGCTTTACCTCGATACCACCAAACCTTTCTTCAACCGCGCAGTGCAGGCGGGATACCCGCCGGGCTCCACCTTTAAGCCCATTACGGGGCTGATCGCGCTGGACGAAGGAGTGGTGACGCCGGACTTCGGTTTTCCCTGCCGCGGCGGTTACGGCCTCTGCGGCCGCTTCATCGGCTGTACGCATAGCAATCCGGGTCACGCGGCCAATCTTCGCCTCGCGATGGCCAATTCCTGCAATGCCTACTTTATGCATCTTTACCGGCTGTCGGTAGACGACAGGCGCTGGGGCGGCACCGTCAACGGGCAGATCAAATGGACGAATTACCTGACCACGATGGGCTTCGGGCAACGGTTGGGCATTGACCTGCCTTCCGAGAAAGCGGGCACCATACCCGACACCGCGAATATGAACTACCGTTACAACGGGCGCTGGAATTCCTGCTCGGAAGTATATGTGGGCATGGGGCAGGGGATGCTGGACGTAACGCCGCTCCAGATGGCGAATGCCATGTGCATTATCGCCAACCGTGGATATTACTACGTTCCGCACCTGGTGGAAAGCATCGATAACGATAATTCCGACCGGCTCAAACGTTATAAAGAAAAGCATAGCGTAGCTTCGCACATATCCAACGAAGCGTTCAATTCCGTGATACTGGGTATGGAAGACGTGGTGACCGGCGGTACGGCAAGAGGCGCGCAGATAGAAGGGATCGCGGTATGCGGTAAAACGGGTACCGCCGAAAACTATGCTATGGTGGACGGCGTATGGACAAAACAGCCCAACCACTCCATATTCGTAGCCTTTGCGCCAAAGGACAATCCCAGGATCGCCATTGCGGTAATTATCGAGAATGCAGGCTACGGCTCCACTTATGCGGTGCCTATCGCGAGCATTTTGATGGAAAAATATCTTACCGATACCATTTCCGCCAAACGGAAACCCATCCTGCAGAAAATGATGGAATCCGTAACCATGAGCGACAGGCTGCGCAAAAAATCCAAGCTGGATTCGCTGAACAGCTCAAGCGCCAACGCCGTTCACAAAGACGACTTATTGAGAAAACTCATTGCAAACTGATTATATGAACCGCCCACAAGCGAAACTTACAGCAGGCATCGACTGGCCCGTTTTCGGGATGTACCTCGCGCTGGTATTCATCGGCTTTATGGCCATTTTTGCCGCTGAATACCGCGAAGGCGACAACGTGATCCACAACCTGCTTTCCCAGAACAAGAACTGGGCAAGACAGGTATTGTGGTTCGGCGTGTCGATGGTGCTGGCGCTGGGCATATGGCTTACGGACAGTAAATTTTTTACCGCCACCGCCAACCTGCTGTACGCTTTTGGCATCCTCCTGTTATTGGTGGAGCTCGCCATCGGTACGGGCGTGAAAGGCTCCAACTCCTGGCTGGAGCTGGGCGGTTTCCGTTTTCAGCCGGCGGAGTTCACAAAACTATGTACCAACCTTGCGCTCGCGAAGTACCTGTCGAGCATGGAAACGGATTTTTCCAAAATGCGCGCCCGCCTTATTGCGGCGGCC
>JBQCFV010000547.1:0-2727 GCA_051958695.1 Chitinophaga sp.
CTTCGTAAAACCTTTCCGTACCGTTATAGCCGAAATCGTACTCAAAGAAATAACGCTGGTCGTAAGCATAGGTCAGGCGCCCGGACAGCCCGATGTTCCTCCGCGGCAGCGACAGCTGCAGCGATCCGGCGTTGGCCGCCACCTGGTTGTTCATCAGGAACACGAGCATGCCGCTTACGTTATGTTTTTCGTTGAACGTGCGGTTGTAATTGGCCGTGGCCTGCAGGTAGGTGGTGGAAGCGATGTTTTTGTCGCCTTCTTTATAATTCAGGTATTCCGTACCGGTATTGGCGTTCAGCAGGCTGAGCGTATAGTCGTCGGCGTATTTATCGTAGCTGCCGGTGGTGTACCAGAACGGGTTGTAGAACCGGGAAACGTCGAAGTAGGAAGAACGGGAGGTGTTAAAGAGCGCGTGCAGGTTCAGCCCTTCCGTGATAAAAGCAAGGTTCTGCTTCAGCTCAAACTGCGCCTGGAGCTTGGAACGCGTATATTCCTTGTACCCCTTCACCATGTCCGCATAAGGATTGATATAGTTGCCGGTGCCGAAGTTGCCGAACATGATGTGCTTCACGTACTCATGCGCATCGTCCGCGGGATAATAGGCGGGGAAACGCACCGGGTTGGACTGTATCACTTTTTTGTACATGGTGGTGCCGCCGTCGAGCGGGCCGTTGTAGTCGTCGAACACGCCTGACAGCCGCACGCCCACTTCCGTGCTTTTGGTAACGTTGATATTTACGTTGGTGCGGAGGGAGTAGGTATTGAGACGGATGTTGTTGTTGAAGTTGTTCCGTTTGTCCACCCGCAGGTTCCCGTTGTCGCGGTTGGCCGCTGCAGCGAGATAATAGCGCGCCACCTTGCCGCCGCCGGATACGTTGAAGTTGGCGCGCTGGTTCATGGTGGATTGTTTGAACAGCTCTTCGCGCCAGTTGGTGGCCGGGTATACGTAGGGGTTGGCACCCGCGGCCGTATTATCGATCTTGGCTTCGGAATAAGGCAGCTGGCCGAGCGGATCGCGGGTAAGCACGGCTTCGTTGCCCAGCTTCATATAGGTGATAGGATCCGCTAACGCCACGTTTTTGGTGGGCGCCGAATTGGAATTTTCGATCCGGACGGATACGCGCGCTTTGCCTTCCACGCCTTCCTTGGTGGTGATGAGGATCACGCCGTTAGCGCCCCTGGCGCCGTAGAGGGCGGTGGAGGTAGCGTCTTTGAGGATGGAGAAGCTGGCGATATCGTCCACCGTGAGGCGGGAAAGATCGGTGGTCGTGGTTTCAATGCCGTCTATCAGGATCAGCGGGTCTTTTTTATAACCGAAGGTGGTAACGCCGCGTATAAAAAAGTCCGCATTGTCCGCACCCGGCTCGCCGCTGCGCTGGTAGGCAATTACACCGGCGAGGCGGCCGGCCAGCGCCGTGGTCAGGTTGCTGGACGGCACTTTCAGGTCTTTCGGGTTGATGGTGGTCACTGCGCCTACCACTTCCCTTTTTTTCTGCGTGCCAAAACCGACGATCACGGTCTCTTCCAGCTGGCTCGACGCGATGGCGAGCTGCACGTTGATCACGTCGCGGCCGTTGATGGGGATCTCCTGCCGGTCGTAGCCGATCATGCTGTACACGAGCACGGTGGCGCCTTCAGGGATGTCCAGCACGTACTTGCCATTGAGATCGGTGGTAGTGCCCACGCTGGGCGCGCTTTTCACGGATATCGTTACGCCGGGCAGCGGCATGCCGGTAGTGTCCGTAACGGTGCCGCGCACGTCTTTTTTTATGGCAGGCTGCCCCGTTTCGCCTTTGGTGGTAATGGCGATGAGGTTTCCTTCAAGCAGCTTATATTCAAGATTGGCAAGCGGCAGCACGGTTTCCAGCACTTTGAACACGGTTTCGTCCTTCACCGACAGGTTGATCCTCTCGTCGGTGATGAGCTTGCGTTCGCTGAAAATAAAATGGTACTTCGTTTGCGCCTCTATCAGCATCAGCACTTTCCTGAGATCGGCAGACTGAACGTTGAGAGAAACTTTTTCCTGCGATCGGACCGCGCCGGAGACGTGTAAAAAAGTGAGCAGGAGAATGCTAAAGGCTAGTTTCATAATCAGGCATACCTTTTTTAGCGCATGCGGAGGACTGAAAGCACGCACTAAATGCTTTTTTTTCATAAATTGTACGGAATTAGTTAATTAAATAATCGGACGCAGCATTCCTGAACAGATACTGTTTCCATTAAGACTAATGAACGGGGAATGGCTTCAACATTTCCCGTTTCTTTTTTGATCCTGCTCTATAGGCGGTTGATTTTGGTGATCGCTAATAAATAATAATCATGTCGTCTGTTATCCTATAATTGAACTGTTCTGTAAGTTGAAGCGCTTCCAATGCCTGCGGCAGCTGCTCTTTCTCAAAAATGCCGGTAAAGCGCAATTGCTGGATGGCCGCGTTGTCGAAACGGATGGTCACATTGTACCAGCGTTCCATCCGGGAGGCGAGCCTGGCAAAGGTTTCGTCCTGGAAGATCAGCCGGTTGTCCACCCAGGCGGTTTCGATGATCGCGCTGTCCGCCTTTGGAAAATAGGTGGGTTTCATGATCACCGGTTCGGGGCCGGTGGAATAATTTTTAGCAGAGTCGGCATTGTTAGGTACCACCAGTTTTTCCGCAGGCCGCAGCCGGATCTTCTTTTCCGGGCTGTTGTTCAGCTCCACCACCACTTCGCCGGTGATGAGCGTAGCCTCG
>JBQCFV010000548.1:0-4505 GCA_051958695.1 Chitinophaga sp.
CGCTATCAAATATAATATAAATTCTTTATTTGGCTCCCTTCAGCCGCTGGCGGATGCTCATCACAAAACCGATGATCATCACGATAATGCCGATCCACAATACATTGATGTACGGGAATATCAGCGCCTTGAGCACGATGAAGTCCATCGGCTCACGGGTTTCCTTCACTTCCAGCTCTACCTTGTTATCGTTTGGCAGGATCTTCGTGAAACGCACGGCCAGGCTTAGCGGAGCGACAGTGTCGGGGATATTGCCCTGGAAGCTGCTGTCGCGGATGAAATATACGGGCCGCATGTTAAAGTCGCCGTTCTCGCGGGTATGCACGTAAATGTCCGCGCCCACGGCAATGTCTCCCGGCTCGGGTTTATAGTTGCGCTGCTGCGGGTCGGTTTTCAGCGCGGTAAGCACCATAAAACCTTTGGAGAAGAAGATGGTATCTCCCTGCCCGACGGTATGCTTGTCGTACGGCAGCGTATCCGTTACCGCGCCTTTGATGGGCGCGAGCGTTACATAGGTGAAAATATCGCGGGTGAGGTAGTGTTTGGAATCGGGGTTGGGCGACAGCTGGCCTTCCTGGCCTTTCACGTTCAGGTAAGCGTCAGGGTACAGCGTGAAACGCTCGGTGGGCTCGGCGTCCAGGCTGGGTTTTCTTTCGTAGTCTACGACGAAGAAGGTCTTGTCCTTATCGGCCGTACCTACGGAGTCGCCGCGGTAGGTCACGAAATAAGGCCCCATCTGCACGGGCAGCCCTTTGGGCAGCAGGGTGTTCTCCTGGCTTTTCTGACCGCTTTCCTTGGTAAAATAACCCGCCAGCATATTCATTTTGTCCACGCTCAGCACTTCTTTTTTGGAAGAAGAAATGAGAATGCCGAGCAGCACCAGGCCGAAGCCGATATGCGCCACGGAAGCGCCGGCGGCTTTGGTTTTGCCTTTCAGCACGGTGAATATGTAACCGGTGTTGGCCACCACGGCGTATACGCTGGCGAACAGCATCAGGTAGATGGCCACGAGGAAGCCGGGGCCAAATTCGTTATAGGTGATGTTGCCAAGCCAGCCGATCAGCACGGTGAGCACCACGGAGATGACCGTAGGCCAGGCCAGCTTTTTCCAGACGGTGCCTTTTGGCGTGTCTTTGTATTTCAGGTATTGCACCAGCGCGGTAAGCCCGCCCACGATGGCCGCCAGCCAGATCTGTATCTGGTTGTAGTGGAACACGGGGTCGGTGGGCGGCGCAAAATCTTCGAGGCTGAGCAGCTTTTTCAAACCGGACAGGTCGAGCAGCTTGTTCCATACGGGGATGGAAGTGGTGAAGGTGATCTGCACCGCGCTCACCATGAGTATCAGCGCGCCCACGAACAGCCAGAACTCGCGGCTGTAGGTGCTTTCCTCTTTCACGATCTTCGGAATGTCTTTATTCCGCGCGATCAGCATCCAGAAAGCGGGGATGGTAAAGATGCCCATAAAGATGAGCAGCTGGCCGCTCATGCCCAGGTCCGTAAAGGAATGCACGGAGGTTTGCCCCAGTATGCCGCTCCGTGTAAGGAAGGTGGAATACAGGATGAACACGAAAGATATGATGAAGAAAAAGAAGGTCGATCGAAGAGCGTGACCGGTGCTGCGGTATGCGAGCATGGTATGCACGCCGGCCACCAGCGTGAGCCAGGGCACAAGGGATGCGTTCTCCACCGGGTCCCATGCCCAGTAGCCGCCGAACGTGAGCGATTCGTAAGCCCAGGCGGCGCCCATCATGATGCCCGTGCCGAGCATCATGGCGGCGAAGAGGGCCCAGGGCAATGCGGGTTTCACCCATTCGCCGTAATTGCGCGTCCAGAGGCCGCCTACGGCATACGCGAAAGGCACGATCACGGAAGCGAAGCCGAGGAACAGCACCGGCGGGTGTATCACCATCCAGTAGTTCTTGAGCAATACGTTGAGGCCGTTGCCGTCCACGAACTGTTTGAACTGGAGATAGTTCGCGTTCAGGAAGATGGGCGAGTCCGGCGCGTCTTGCCGCATGAGGATAAAGGGGCTGCTGCCCACTTTGTACTCGAACCAGGGAAGGTCGAGATAAATGCCGATCAGCATGGTGCCAAGACAGATCTGCGCGAATGCCAGCACGGTCCTTACCGGGCCTTCCCACTTTTTGCTGCTGCGGATAAGTATCAGGCCGAGCACGCTATGCCATACGCTCCAGAGCAGGAAGCTGCCCTCCTGCCCTTCCCAGAAGCAACTGAGCAGGTACTGCACCTCCAGGTCGCGGCTGGAGTGCTGCCAGGCGTATTTGTATTCGAAATAGTGGTTGGAGATGATGTAATAAAGGATGGCAAAAACGGCGAATACGGAAAACGCCTGCGTGATAAAGGCCCAGCGGCCCATCTTCAGCCAGGAGGCTTTCTTCAGCTCGTCTTTCTGCTGTACGCTGCAGAAATAGGCGACGGTAGCCACCATGGAGGCCACGAAAGCGAGAATAGTGAAAAAATGCCCCAATTGTCCGGGAAGTAAATGCTCCCCTGCATATTTGATCTGTTCCAATTATTTGATCCGTAAAACGTTATGAAATCCCGCCGTGGCCGGGTAAAGCAGGCAAGGCAGCCGATATACAGTTACAGTTGATTACATATCTTTTGAGGCGCTGTAGGCCGTTTGTTCGTCTTTGTATTTGGACGGGCATTTCATGAGTATCTTGCTGCAATGAAATTCGTTTCCCACCATCTTGCCCGTCAGCACCAGCTCTGTTGATTTTTCGAAGTCGGTGGGGCGGGTGCCGTTGAAGATCACTTTCACGATATCCCCGCTTTTATCCTTCATATGGAAGCTGAAATAATCCGCGTTCACCACCGGGTCGTACACCACGGCTTTTGCCTTGTCCAGCGCGCCGATCACATGAATTTCCTTGCCTTCTTTTTTTCTTGCGGTGGCGAAGGTCTCATAGGTGCTGAAATCCCCCACCATCATTACCATACCGGCAACGCAAACCGCTATTACGATAAGCAGAATAATACTTGTTTTCTTCATCCTTACCAGATTTGTAATGAACAAAGGTAGCCAAAAAATTCATCCGGAACGGCTGATATTCGTCAGGTTTCAAGGCCGGGGAATCCAATTTTTACCTGTACCTTTGCGCGGAAATAAGCAAAGTATTGATTTGTCATGGCTGATCTATCGCAATTTGACCCCAACTCGCCGGGATTGCTGTCCAATAACATATTCGGGCTGCCTTTCGGCGAAGAGGATGCGCGGCTGGTATTGCTGCCCGTGCCCTGGGAAGTGACGGTTTCGTACAGCAACGGTACGGCCCGCGGCCCGGAGCAGATATTCAAAGCCTCGCTGCAGGTGGATATTTATGATGCGGACGTGAAGGACGGCTGGAAACAGGGCTTTTTCATGCGGGAAAGCAACCGCCAGCTGCTGCTGAAAAGCGATTACCTCCGCAAAGAAGCGGAGCTTTATCTCAAGTTCCTCTCCGAAGGCGGCGACGTGTCGGAAAACGAGTTTCTCCGCCGCTCGGTGGACGATGTGAACCGCGGGACCGAAAAAATGAACGAATGGGTATACGCCCAAACCAAAGAGCTGCTGGATAACGGCAAGCTCGTGGGTCTCGTAGGCGGCGACCATAGCACGCCCCTGGGCTATTATCGCGCCATCGGCGAGAAAAAAGGCGATTTTGGCATTTTGCAGATAGACGCGCATGCCGATCTCCGCGACAGCTACGAAGGGTTCAAATATTCCCATGCCTCCATCATGTACAACGCGCTGGCCGAAGTGCCGCAGCTTAAAAAGCTGGTGCAGGTGGGCGTTCGCGATTACTGCGACGAGGAAGTAAATTATATAAAGAACAGCGAAGGCCGCGTGGTCACTTTTTTTGACCAGGACATCAAAGAGCGGCAGTACGAAGGGGCAACCTGGAAAAGCATCTGCGACAGCATCATCGACCAGCTGCCGCAGCAGGTGTACATCAGCTTCGATATAGACGGGCTCGACCCGAAGCTCTGCCCGCATACCGGTACGCCAGTGGCCGGCGGGCTCGAAGGGCCGCTGGTGTTCTATCTTTTAAAAAAGCTGGTCGAAAGCGGCCGCAAACTGATCGGCTTCGACCTTACCGAAGTAAGCGCGGGGCACGACGAATGGGACGCCAACGTAGGCGCCCGGATGTTATTCAAATTGTGTAACCTGATGGTGAAATAAACATGTACAAATTCCGCATACTACATCCCAACGCCATGACCCGCCTGCGTTTGCAGCCGGTCATGCATGGCATGGTCGGGATACTTTTCCTGTTCAACGTCATCGGCGTGTATAAAATGGCGAACCCCAACTGGTTCATCGCCGCGCTGTTTATCGTGATGGGCATCGCCAGCCTGCTGTTCCCCTTCATGCTGCGGCGCGTGCGCAAGATCGCCGAAACCAATTCGGTGCTGCGCATGCTGCAGGCGTTCACGATGCTCAGCGGCTGTCTTTTCTTTTTATCGCACCTGCAGCCGCTGATCGGTTTCACCCTGTTTCT
>JBQCFV010000549.1:0-3987 GCA_051958695.1 Chitinophaga sp.
ATCCCCGCTTTTATCAGCGAAGGCGCGCACATCACGCTGGGTACGGACAGCCTTGCTTCCAACCGCCAGCTGTCCATGTGGGAGGAGATCGCCACCATCCACCGCCACTTCCCGGACATACCGATGGCCACCATCCTGCAATGGGCCACGCTGAACGGGGCGCAGGCGCTGGGCATTTCGGCGCAGTACGGCAGCCTCGAAAAAGGGAAGAAACCTGGGCTGGTGCAGATACACAATGGTAACGCAAAGGCATACACGATTTAACTATTATACTATGAACGATTTCCTAAACCAGCAATTCATGGATAATTCCGTCAGGAACTATTTGATAGTGGCCGGTATTATCCTGTTCGTGTACATCATCCGCCGTTTTCTTTCCAAAAACCTCGCGGCCGGGCTGTTCAGGCTCATCAAACACTGGAGCCCCAGCATCGCGCAGGAAGAATTTGTGCAGCTGCTGTTCAAGCCGCTGGAATATTTCCTGCTCATGACGGCCTTCATCATGGCGAGCAATCACCTGGTGTTCCCGGAGGAGCTGAACATCGTGGTGTACAACCGCACGGGCAACCCGTATACCCTGCACATGCTGATCGCCACGCTGCTGAAGATCGTGTTCAGCATGACCATCATCCTCATCCTGCTGCGGCTGATCGATTTTATTTCGCTGATACTGGAAAAAAAGGCCGACCTCACGGAAGACAAGACCGACAACCAGTTCATCATATTTTTCCGCGACTTCTTCAAAGCCATTATGTTCATCATCGGCGCCATGATACTGATCCACATCCTGTTCGGCAAAGGAGTGGTAGACAAGCTGGTGGCGGGTCTTGGCATCGGCGCGGCAGCCCTCGCCCTCGCTGCGAAGGAAAGCATCGAGAACCTGATCGGCTCGTTCATTATTTTTTCGGACAAGCCTTTTCGTGTAGGCGATACAGTTATAGTCGATTCATATACTGGCACGGTGGAAAAGATCGGCTTGCGCAGCACGCGCCTTCGTACGCTGGACAAAACCTTCGTGACGGTGCCCAATAAAAAGATGGTGGACAGCGTGCTGGACAACCTTTCCCTGCGTACGCAGCAGCGCGTGTCCATGAAGCTGGAGCTGGCCGGGGATACGCCTTCCGCGAAAGTGTTCGCCGTGGTAAAGGCGCTGCAGGAATACCTGGAAAACCATGCGGACGTGGAGCCCGGCTATGCCGTGAACCTCTTCGACTTCACGAAGGACTCCTTCACCATACAGGTGATCTATATGACCAATATCCTCGAAGGCGCGCCGTACCTGGCCTTGCGTGAGAACGTGAACCTGGCGTCCATCGGCATCCTGGAGAAGAATGGCGTCTCGATGGCGATGCGGCATGAGATGGTTACTTCGTCATAATGATTGCTGCAAGGCGTTGCACCATCCATGCATTAGCCCGAAGCGCGTTGCGCCTGCGATATTATCACCGTTCCGCAGCGCCCGGCTGGCGGTGCTGCAAATAAAAAAGAGGCTGCGGGTGCAGCCTCTTTTCCTTTTATTTCAGGTTCACTGTTATTCTTTTCTGTTCATTTTCATGATGATATGCGCTAGGTCCTGCTCCACGGATTCTTTCGAGTTGCCGGTGATCCTTCCTTCCTCTTTGCCGTCGCGCATGACGAGAATGGCGGGCAGGCGTTTCACCTTGTAGCCGTCGGCTACCTGGTTGCCGGTGTTGCCTGAATCGTCCGCGCCGTACATGTGAATGCTTTCCTCGGGCACGCTGGCCAGGATCATCACCTTGTAAAAACGGCCCAGCAGGCTCTGGCTGGTTTCGTCGGTAGTGTTCACCAGCGCAACGAGCTGTATCTTGTCTTTATTGGTTTTGATATAATTGACCATGGTGGAGTTGGCATCGTAGCGGTTTACGCCGTTGTGAAACCACGCGAACGCGGAATCAGCCAGCAGCTGCTTCATTTTAAATTCCCCCTTCAGCTGTTTGCCCGGAGCGGCGTGATCGTGGCTGCTCTGCGCCATGGTTACCGAGCTGAGCAACAGTCCGCACCCCAATAATACTTTGTGTAATCGCATAGTTCGTGATTTATAATTGATCTTTTAACTCTGTCAGGAATTGCCGCACTTTTTGCAGGCTTTTTATCATTTCGAAATTCCGGGAAGCGGAGCGTTTGTCTTCGCGCAGCTTCTGCTTCGCTCCTTCTATCGTGTATTTGCGCTCACGCAGGAGGTGATAGATGAGCTTCAGGTTATGGATGTCTTCCTGGCGGAAAAGCCGGTCGCCCTTGCGGTTCTTTTTGGGCTGCAGTATATCGAATTCATTTTCCCAGTACCGGATCAGCGAGGTGTTTACCCTGAACATGTTGGCGACTTCGCTGATGGAATAATACTGTTTGTCGAGCGTGAGCTTTTCCAGCTCCTGGATCACATGCGGGTCGCCCGCGAGCTCCTTCAGACTTTTCCGGCCTCTTTTTTTGCCTTTCGGCGGCGTACCGTCTGCGGGAGTGGCTGCCTCCGCCCCGTCTGCGCCGGCTTCCCCGTTCGCGCCCGGCGCATTGCGGGCAGGCGTTTTAACAGGTGCGGGCTTTTGCGGCTCGGCGGCTCCGAATAAGTCCAGTTGCTGCATCATAACCGAAATGAATTGTATAAATAAATGAAATACAGATACAATATTACGGAATCCCTTTTATCACCGCCTGCCTTTTCCTCCAATAATCATTCCATTAATCGAAAGACTGGTTGCCGGAGCGGGCGATCTTCAGCATGCGGTCGAACTGCTCGGGCGTGAGATCGTTATAGAAGAAATAAACGGGATCTACCTTGGTGCCATTTTTCATGATCTCGTAATGACAGTGCGGGCCGGTGGATTTGCCCGTGCTTCCTACCCATCCCAGCACGTCGCCGCGTTTCACGCGCTGGCCGCGTTTTACTTTCATGCGCACCATGTGGCCGTAGAGGGTTTTGTAACCATAGCCGTGGTTCACCACCACGTGGTTGCCGTAACCCACGTCGCTGAGGCTGGCTTCCTGGATGGTGCCGTCGCCCGTAGCATAAATGGGCGTGCCCGATGGCGCCGCGAAATCCAGGCCGCTATGGAATTTCATCGTTTTGTAAATGGGATCTATGCGGTAACCGAAACCGGAAGCGATACGGTCGAGGTCTTTGTTGGATACGGGTTGAATGGCCGGGATGGAAGCCAGCATTTTTTGTTTGTTCTTGATGAGGTCTTCGATCTGCAGGTAGGATTTTTCCTGCACCTTCATGCGGTTGCCCAGCTCGGCGAGCATTTTGGCCGAAGCGGCGATGACGTCGTCGTTGGATTTGGCGGCCAGCCGGCTGTTCTCGTCCTCTTTGCCGGCTTTGCCCGCGCGCACGCTGTCCGCGATCGGGGGCGCTTCAAAAATGACGCGGTAAATTTCGTTGTCGCGATGCTGCAATTCGTCCAGCGAACCTTTCATTTCCGCCATGCGGCCTTTCAGCGCGTCGTATTCCTCCTTCATATTCTCAATGTCCTGCCGAAGGAATTTTTCCTTGGGCGATTCCAGGAAGCGGTAGGCAACGGACAGGAAAAGGATGCCGGTAACGATGGCGGCGGAGAGGAAACCAAGGATACGGAGGATCTTTACCCGCACGGACACTACGAGCTTTTCGTATTTGAGCGTTTGAGTATTGTAAAAATATTTTACCTTCTTCATGAACCTAGAGGGTTGATATGGTGCGCGAACGATGTTAACGCGCTGCCCGGATTTTTAGTATCAATCAGTGCATTCCCCGGTTTTTTCACAGGAAAACGTTGGTTATGCCTTGTTTTTGATTATTTCGATATTTTTGCACCGCATTCAACCTACGTAAAAAAATTGTATGGCTGGACGGGGAGCGCAAACCTACTGGAAATAGGTTAAAACGTCAACCCTTTGACGCTCAATTTCCCGATGGGCCACTTTGCGATGAGCACAAATTAAAGGGAAATTTGGGATGGATGCAATTATAAAGTTAAAATTAGATATTCATACTCA
>JBQCFV010000550.1:0-2580 GCA_051958695.1 Chitinophaga sp.
ATACATCCCCGTAAACGCGCTGAACGCCGGCAATACCGCCCCTTCTCCTCCGAAATAAAAACACGGCAGCCGCAATTTCTGGCGGCCGTAACCCACCATCCACACACCGGGATGGATATGCCCCGAAAAAACATACCGTCCGTTCAGCGGCCGCGGCCGGTCGTTCAGATCGTGCACAAAATAAATATCGCCTAATTCAAGGGAGGGTTGTACGACGATCTCCAGTTGTGTATACACTTCCGGCGCCATGATGTCGTGGTTGCCGGTGATCAGCTCGAAACGGATGTGCGGGAATTGCCGCCGCCAGATGCGGAAATACTGCACCTCGTTGTTGGCCTCGCTATGAAACATGTCGCCGACTACGATCACGCGGGCAGGATTATATTTTGTGATCAGCTGCTGCAAACGGTACAGATCGTCCTGCACGATGTTGGCCGGCACGGCGATGCCCGCTTTGCGGAAATGCGCGCTTTTGCCTACGTGCAGGTCCGCTATCACCAGCGCCCGCTCTTCTTCCCAATAGGCCGCCCTTCCGGCGGAAAGGCGCCAATGCTGGCCCCTGAACAGATGTAAAACGTCTTCCAAAAATATATGCCTGTTAAAAAATGAAATTTATTGCCAGAGGGTCATCTTTTTGATGCGGTCCTCCAGTTTTTCGCTGGTCAGCTCTTCCCGCAGACTGTCTACCTTGATCGGGAAGCAGAACGGCGTAAGCCGCTGCGGGAAAGTGATGACTATTTTGTCGTGGCTGATGCGCGCCAGCGTTTCGCGCAGCCGCGCTTCTTCCATCTGGTAAAAGAACGCTTCATTAAACGATTGCCGCACCAGAATATTTTGTGCATCGTAATCTTCAAATACCTTGAACAGCAGGCTGGCGGACGATTGCAAATGCCGGTTGGCCTTATGCTGACCGGGAAAGCCCTGGAACACGAGCCCCGCGATCACGGCGATATCGCGGAATTTGCGGCGCGCCATTTCGGTGGCGTTCACGCTGTTTTGCAGGTCGATGTTCAGGTTGTCCAGCGAAAACAGTTCCTGCGCATTGGTATCGTCTACCGGTATCGGCTGATCGGACAGCAGCTCGAAGCCATAATCGTTCATCGCTATGGAAAAGGTAATGGGATGCTGCTGGCTGATGCGCCAGGCGAGCAGCATGGCCATCACTTCATGCACCAGCCTGCCTTCGAAGGGATATACGAACAGATGATAACCGTCGTCCGTCTGGATCTGTTCCATCAGCAGCTCGTTTTCCCGGGGGATGTGCGATAATAGCTGCTGCAGATCAAAAAGCGGTTGGAGGATGGTCACTTCTTCTTCCTTTGCCGTGCCCGCCATCGCTTCGTGGAACTTTCGGCGGAGCATCATGCCCAGGTTGGCGGAAAGCGGCATGCGCCCGCCGTTCCAGCTGGGTACGATACTTTTTTTGGATTTGCTTTTTCGTACCAGCACGGTCATGTCTTTGATCATCACGAACTCGAGGTTCTGGCCGCTGAGCCTGAAGCTGTCGCCGGGAGACAGCCGGGAAATAAAATATTCTTCGATGAGACCGATAAAGCCGCCCGTCATGTACCGCACCTTGAGCATGGCGTCGCTTACGATAGTGCCGATATGCAGGCGGTGGCGCATGGCCTGCTGGCGGCTCACGCAGTGATAGGTATCGCCCACTTTGTGCAGCTTGCGGAATTCGTCGTAGCTCTGCAGCGCGTCGCCGCCGGTGGTGAGAAAGGCGAGCGCCCATTGCCATTCTTCCGGCGTCATGTCGCGGTAGCAGAAGGTGCCTTGTACTTCGGCGTGTATCTCGTCCGCGTTAAATCCGTCGGACACGCCGAGGGTCATCAGGTATTGCAGCAGCACGTCAAAGGCCAGCATCACGGGCATGCGGCTTTCGATGAGGTTCTGTTTCATGGCGTCTTTCAGCGCCGCGGCTTCCACCAGCTCCAGCGAATGCGTCGGCAGGAACCATATGTTGCTGACCGCGTCCGGGCGGTGACCGCTGCGTCCCGCACGTTGCAGGAAACGCGCCACGCCTTTGGGACTGCCTACCTGTATCACCGTGTCCACCGGCCTGAAATCCACGCCCAGGTCAAGGCTGGACGTACATACCACGAGTTTCAGCGTGCCGGTATGCAGGGCTTCTTCCACCCAGATGCGCAATTCCGCATCGATGGAGCCGTGATGCAGGGCGATGGCGCCCGCCAGCTCCGGGCATTCCTTTAATATCTGGTGATACCATATCTCCGACTGCCCGCGCGTGTTGGTGAACAGCAGGGTGGTGTTACTCTGTTGGATAACGGGCAGCGCTTTGTGCAGGAGCTTCAGCCCCATATGCCCGGCCCATGGGTATTTTTCGATCTCGTCCGGCAAAATGCAATGTACCTCGATGGCTTTTTTTACTTCCGCCTTTACGATCACATGCCCGGGAGAGGGCTTGCCCATCAGCACTTCCAGCGCTTCGCCGAGGTTGCCGATGGTGGCGGAAATACCCCAGACCTGCAGGCCGGGCCTGAGCCCTCGTAGACGGCTGAGACCCAGCTCCACCATTACGCCGCGTTTGCTGCCGAGCAGCTCGTGCCACTCGTC
>JBQCFV010000551.1:0-3176 GCA_051958695.1 Chitinophaga sp.
AGCCGCCGCAACTTCGACCGGCGTTTTTTTAAAGCCACCGGCAACACGCCCGTGGAATACCAGCAAAGGGTAAAAGTGGAAATGGCGAAAAAATCCTTCGAAACCGGCCGCAAAACCGTGAATGAAGTGATGTACGAAACAGGGTATTCCGACATAAAAGCGTTCCGCGATCTCTTTCGCAGGATAACCGGTCTTTCGCCGCAGGCCTACCGCAACAAATACAATAAAGACGCGGCGGCCAGCGCGCGCTATTGACAGTGCCCGTGGTTCTCCGTATCTTGACAGGACCAATACCACGTCTATGACACTATCCTTCGCCTGTCTGCGCAGATATGCGTTCTGCTGCATGCTGCTGCTCAACGTATTCGCCGCCCATGGCCAGCGATCCGCCGCCCGTTTTGACGAAAACGGCATCACGCGTCAAACCCTGGAATATTATCTCAGCCGTTCCGTGACCATGGCGGAATTTCTCGCCGTCGACCCGTATGGCAACGACGGCCCTTATCCTTACAAAGACGACGATGTGCGGCTGATCGAAAACATCGGCGCAAAATTTATCGGCCGCGCCATTTACCGCTGGGGGAACGAAACCACGCTCAGCAATCCCGCGTTCTGGGCAGGCGCGCGCAAGCTTATCGACCGGGTACATGCCCGCGACCCCGAAGTGATCTTCCAGGCGGCGGTGTTCGAAGCGGTGGGCTGGAAGGCCGACAGTGTGGCCATTCCCGCATGGACGTTCGAGGCCCTCGGCCTGCCCGTGGAAAAACGGAACTTCCGCTACGACAGCATGCTGAACCTCAAAGGCAAATTCGTGGACCACTGGGGCAAAGGCCGCAGCGTACCGGATATCACACGCACCGAAACGCAGCTCTGGCTGATGTTTCTCGCCGGATCGTATATGAACCTCGGCTGCGAAGCTCTGCACATGGGGCAGATCGCACTGATCGGCATGGAAGATAAAGGGCTGCGGCACTGGGCGCAATTCCTCGCCAAAGTGCGCGCTTACGCCAAAGACCATACGCGCCGCCATTGGGTGCTGCTGGACGCGCATACGCCTTCCGGCGGCATGGTGGTGGACGGCAAAAGCCTGCTCGACTTCAACTCGTTCCCGCTTCGCATCAAAGAAGTAGTAAACAAGCCGCAGGAAGGTATTCTGCAGGTGGGTTACCTCGACGCGTTCTTTGGCCGGAGCCAGGGCTGTATAACGCCCAGCGGCTGGCAATGCGCGTCGCTGCCGTACCTAGTGGAGCTGGACAATTTCGGCGTGAGCCGCAATCCCGGCGTGGCAGACACCAGCTCGCATTTTATCTGGGGCTACGATGAGATCACCTGGTTTTACCTCCAGCCTGAAACCTACCGCAACCAATGGCTGCATTATGCGCACGACTGGCTGGCGCGCACGGACAGCAACGGTTTCCTGCAGATGCCCGTAAGCCGCATCGTATCGCTGGGAAGAGGCAAGCCGATGGCCCGCAACCGCGGCAACACCCGGTCGGCCGCCTGCCCGGTGGGTATAAATGTGGAAGAAACGATCAAAACGATCTGGAACGACCGGTGAGCGCTTATCGCCGTTTGGCGTGGCATGGAAATTGGGCCGCGGCCTGTATGCGACAGGGAGACGTTCATATCGGTACCTCGGGCTGGGTGTACAAGCACTGGAAAGGCCGTTTTTACCCGGAAGAGCTGAAGTCGGCGGACTGGTTCGGGTACTATGCGGACCAT
Source organism: Chitinophaga sp. (assembly GCA_051958695.1). Taxonomy (GTDB): domain Bacteria; phylum Bacteroidota; class Bacteroidia; order Chitinophagales; family Chitinophagaceae; genus Chitinophaga. The sequence goes on from JBQCFV010000551.1 coordinate 1,723, forward strand.
TTTTCCACGGTGGAGATCAACAACTCGTTTTACCGCCTGCCTGGCCTGAAAACGTTTAACGCCTGGAGAAACGCATCGCCGGCGGATTTTGTGTATGCCGTAAAAGCCAGCCGTTATATGACGCATATGAAGAAGCTGGTGGTGGACAGGCAAAGCATAGATAAATTTTTCCGCCGTGTGCGGCATCTTGAAGAAAAGCTGGGGCCCGTGCTGTTTCAGCTGCCGCCATCATTTGGGATAAATGCGGAAAGGCTGGAAAAATTCTTGGCGGCGCTGCCGCAGGGTTTCAGGTATACTTTTGAATTTCGCGATCATAGCTGGTATACGGATGAAGTGTATGCGCTGCTGGAAAAATACAACGCCGCCTTTTGTATCTATGAGCTGGAGCATCATGTGTCGCCTCTGGAAGTGACGGCGGATTTTATCTACATCCGGCTGCATGGCCCGGGCGGGAAGTACCAGGGCAATTATACCGGCGCGGCCTTGCGCAAGTGGGCGGCGTTCTGTAAAAAGTGGCGTAAGAAGGGTAAAGATGTGTATGTGTATTTTGACAACGACCAGGAAGCGTACGCGGCTTTTAATGCGCTATCGTTGCTGGAGTTGATGAAGAAATGAGGTGGACGGCAAACCGCTTCTTATTTCAAGGCCACCCGTACCGGATCGCCCGGAGGCACCAGCCGGCCGCCTTTCTTCAGGAGGAAGAACCGGCTTTGCCGGCACCAGCCGGAAGCGGTAGCCCATTTTTCCGGGACGTTCAGCTTCACGATAAAATTATTCGCGAAACCATGCGGCAGCTCAACATCCCGTCCCAATACCCTCAGCAAAAGCTTGCCGTCGGCAGGCGGGCGCACGATATACGCTTCATCACCGGAAGCAGCCAGCTGAATTTCACCGGCGCCGTCGGGCATCCGCCAGCAAAGCCGCACCCGGTCTGAAATGTTTTGGCCGTTGCTGCTTAGTATCTGTACGGCCAGCGTGTCTCCCGGCGTAAAGAACGCCGTGGTGGACTGTACCGCTTTGATGCGCGCGGGATCTTTTGAAAGGAAGAACACCGTATCCTGCGCCTGCCGCCAGCTGCCGGCGGAACTTTCCGGGCCATGGCAACCGCCAAGATAAAAAGTGCCGTCAGGGTACAGCAACACCTGGCCGCAGGAATCCGGGGCAGGTTCATACAGCTCATACTCGGCATTTTGGGCGGCTGCCGCCAGGAACAGGAGCAGCGCAGGAAAAAGGCATAGGATGTATTTCATGACTGTACTGGTTTACAGAATGACGACTCAAATATAGTATAAATAAAATTAATATTATTCAACCGGGATCATTCATTTCCCGCCCGCGCATTACTCAAATCCGGAATTGAATAGGCCATAGCAAACCATTTCAACAGATTTGCAAAAAAATGCCATCAACATGCTCTACAAACCCTCCGCCATCTTTTTCCTCCTTATCGTATC
>JBQCFV010000552.1:0-8936 GCA_051958695.1 Chitinophaga sp.
CTTCGGACGATTAAGAAGGCATGGGCGTGCTGGACGAGCAGGAGCAGCTGGTGCAGGGCGAGAGCAACGTGACGGAAGAAGAGCGCCGGGCGCTGGAAAACGCCGCCACCCGCGATCCCGCGGATATCGAGGAAAAACGCATGCACAAAGGCGAAGTGGACATGACGGACGACGAAGGCGAACCGCTCAACGAAGGGGAGGAGCTGGACGTGCCCGGCAGCGAAGCGGACGACGCGCAGGAAGAGACCGGCAGCGAGGATGAGGAGAATAACGAATACAGTATCGATAAAAACGATTAAAACCTTTTTTTATGGCAAAGAAAAGCAACATCCTGGCAGATGAACATGGCGAAGGCCCCGTGGCGGAAGCCATCGAGGAACAAACCGCGAAATTGCCTTCGGACCTTTTCCTATGGGCATCTATCGGCGCAATGACGGCGTCGCTGGCGCTGCAGTGCATGGGACGGAAACATACCAGCCTTTTTATCGGCCAGTGGGCGGCGCCGTTCCTGCTTTTGGGTATTTATAACAAACTGGTGAAGCAGGAAGGTCACGATTAAAGGGAAACCCCGGGAGGAACGCGCTCTGACGCATGCGGGAACTGCCTGCCCGGTGGCCGCTTCCTCCTGATGACATTTATTGAATGCAAGCCTCCGCTTAATTGCTTAATTTCGCCCAAAATTTCAAGCGGATGAATTTCTATACCAGGAAGTGGGTGAAACCTGAGGACCTGAACGCGCACGGCACTTTGTTCGGCGGCAGCCTGCTGCGGTGGATCGACGAAGAAGCGGCGATCTACGCCATTATTCAGTTGGGAACGAGCCGTTGCGTGACGAAGTTTATGTCGGAGATCAATTTTATCAATTCAGCCCGGCAGGGCGATATCGTGGAGCTGGGCATCAAAGCCACGCATTTCGGGCGCACGTCCATCACGCTTACCTGCGAGGTGCGCAACAAGATCACGCAGCGGTCGATACTCACTATCGACAAGATCGTATTCGTATCGGTAGACGAAGGCGGGACGCCTAAACCCCACGGCAGAACGGAGATCACTTATACGGACGAGCGGCTGCGCGAAAACCCCTGACCCTGGGAATATCCCGCGCTCATTTTCTGCCGCCGCGCCAGCAGCCAGGCCTCGATATCTTTCAGGTCGTGCCCGAGCGTGTATACGGCGGCTTTTACTTTCTGGAACGATACATTGAACTTTACGGCAAGGCGCATCAGCTCCTGCGCCGGTATGCTGTTGGGACTGATCTTACGGTTGTTTTCCATCGGGCTTTCCTTTTATAAAAAATAATACCCTTCAATTTTATGCCAGATTTTGTCCGGCCGCGGCTACGCGCGATCTGTTCCGGCGGTCGTAACTACCGTTTGTGGATTTCTTGCAGCATTTTGGGGACGCATGCATATGAGTAATATCGAAAACTTTGTATTTTGATCCGTATTAAAAAATTCCAGTTATGAGACTCACCATGGTAATGCTGCTGATGCTACTCAGCATGCATGTTTTTGCCCAGAAGGATTCCTTGTCTGCGGGCACCACCGTTCCGGGCCATCCCCGTATCCTGATGTTAAAAGGCTAAGAAGCGGCGCTGAAACAGCTCACCGCCACCGATCCCGTTTGGGGAAAAATGCAAAAGGCCATCATCGCGGAAAGCGACCGGATGCTTGGTCTTCCCAATCTCGAACGAAAAGTGACCGGCCGCCGTCTGCTGAGCGTTTCACGTGAATGTATCCGCCGCCTGTTTTTCCTTTCCTACGCATGGCGCACCACCAACAATGCGAAGTACGCCAAACGTGCTGAAGCTGAAATGCTCGCCATCGCAGCGTTCCAGGACTGGAACCCGTCGCATTTCCTCGACGTTGCGGAAATGACGCTGGGCATGGCCATCGGCTACGACTGGCTGTACGACCAGCTTTCCGCCGGTTCCCGCAAAACCATTTCCGACGCCATCCTTCACAAAGGCGTGAACACTTCGCTTGAGAAAAAGTACAGCGGCTGGCTGCGTGTTACCAACAACTGGAACCAGGTGTGCAACACCGGCATGACCTACGGCGCTCTCGCGATTTACGACGAGCAGCCCGAGCTGGCGCGGCATATCGTGAACCGCGCGATCAAATCCATCCAGCTGCCTATGGCCGATTACAAGCCTGACGGCGCGTATCCGGAAGGATATGGTTACTGGGGGTATGGCACCAGCTTCAACGTGCTGTTCAACAGCGCGATGGAAAAACTCTTCAACACCGATTTTGGTCTCAACGAAAAACCGGGCTTCCTGAAAACCGCCGGTTATCTCGAAAACATGACGGGCCCCACCACTGCGCCTTTCAACTATTCAGACGCCGGTAACGGCGGCGGATTGCATCCCGCCATGTTCTGGTTCGCGGCGAAAAACAACGATCCTTCGCTGCTCTGGGTAGAAAAAAGCTGGATGGAAAGCAGCAAGAACCATACACGCGACCGCCTGCTGCCTGCCATCATGCTCTGGCATAACAACGTCCGCCTGTCCACCATCCGTCCGCCGAAAGAGCTGATGTGGACGGGTTCCGGCAAAAACCCGGTGGCGCTTATGCGTACTTCCTGGACGGACAAGAACGCGATCTATGTCGCTATGAAAGCCGGTTCCCCCTCCGTGAACCACGCGCATATGGACGTTGGCTCGTTTATAATGGAAAGCGACGGCGTACGCTGGGCGATGGATTTTGGTATGCAGGATTATAATTCCCTCGAGCAAAAAGGCGTGGATCTCTGGAACCGTTCGCAAAATTCGCAGCGCTGGCAGGTGTACCGCTACAATAACTACGCGCACAACACGCTTACCGTAAACGGGCATTTGCAGGTGGTGAAAGGCGATGCGCGCATTACCGCGCACAACACCGGCGAAAATTTCATGCAGGCCACTACGGACATCAGCGAGCTGTACGAGGGCGACCTGGACAAAGCCGTGCGCGGCATCGCCATCGTAGATAAAAAATACGTGCTGGTACGCGACGAGATCGAAGCGCCGCAGAAAGAGACCGTGATCCGCTGGACGCTGCTCACGCCCGCGGACGTAAAGATCACCGGCAGCAATACCGCCGTGCTCACGAAAAACGGCAAAACCCTCACCCTGAAAGTGGACGCGCCGCTGCCTGTAAAAATGCAGACCTGGGACACGAAATCCAAAAACGATTACGACGCGGCCAACCCCGGCACGATCCGTACCGGTTTTGAAATAACGGTGCCTGCTGGTTTTAAAGGCGCGCTGAACGTGTTCCTGTTACCCGGTAAAGGCATGAAAACCGCACCGGTGAAGGCGTTGAGCGAGTGGCCGGCTTCGAATTGATAAATTTTTACGCAGCAAATGCTGCGTAGCCGATCCCTGAATAATAACATCGCTGACTATAATTAAAAAGCCCCTGCCATACTATATGGCAGGGGCTTATATTTTTTACGCCTCCCTCACATCCGTGCCGTTCTCAGCAAGATCGGGAAACGCACGGTTTGCAGCATTTCCTTCCCCCAGGCCGCTTTCAGATCGTCCGAAATCAGCTCCACGGGATCGGTGCGCCTGTCCTGCATATAATGATGCACCGCGCTCCAGGTGGAAAGATACCCTTTCAGGTGCTCCAGCGACCATTCCTCTTTATGCTCGAAGTAAGGGCATGCAAGACAGTCGTAAGGAAAAGGAATGGTCATATAATTTTCGTCGATGTATTTTCTTTCGCGGTCCCAGTATTCGCCCACGATCTGCACGTACAGCCGCCGGATCACCGTGTCCACCGCTGGGTTGATATGCAACAACCCGTAGCCGGTCACGGCGAGGATGCCGTCTTTTTTCAGCGTGCGGTCCACTTCTTTATAAAACGCGTCGAAGTCGAACCAGTGTATCGCCTGCGCAACGGTCACCAGGTCGAAGGATTTGTCGGGGAAATTCGTTTGCTCGGCGGGCTGAACGGAGTATTCGATCTTCGGGTCGGCCTTTGCCTGCTCGATCTGCTGGCGGCTGATGTCGGTGGCGTACACCTTGTCGAAGTGGAGCGCAAGTTTGGAAGCCACCTGCCCGTTCCCTGTACCGCAGTCCCATGCCGCGCCGCGCGAGGGCACAAGGCCGAGCAGATGATCAAATAACGCTTCCGGGTATTGCGGGCGGAACTTTGCGTATTTCCCGGCGTGAACGGAGAAGTTATCTTTCATGTGGGGAGGGTTTGTACCGTAAAAATACGCAATATCCGCTTTCGCCCCGCATAACGGTAAAGCCTGCACTGGCGGGCGCCGCCAATGCAGGAGGAATGTCATGCCGGCACGCCGTCCCCTCGTTTCCCGCGTTTCAGGATCAATGCGCTGATCAGCGTGATCACGATCCCCATCGGCAATATTTCCATATAAGTGATCAGTATCACACCAATAGGCGTCTTATACCATGTCCTGTACATTGCCATTTCTGAATCCACCGCGGCCTTGCCTTCCGGCCCCGCCACCCTGTACCGCGACGCGGCGTATACGTCCAGGAAGTCGGGCACGAAAATATAATAATCGATCAGCCACACGGCCACGTACAGCGTTCCGGCCACCAGCGTGATCAGCAGCCCTACCTTCAGGGCTTTCAGGAAACTGATCTGCCCGCCGAGGTATTTGTCCCGGTAATTTTTGATCCCCACGAACACCATCGAGAACGCGATGGCCATCAGGAGGAAACCCAGCACCATGTTCCCTTCAAAATTCCCGCTGCGGTAACACATGGTCACGGAGCCGATCATCATCGTGGTAACGATCACGCCGGCGATGAGCCCGAAAATAAATACGATCTTTTTCATCTGTTATAGGTTTTATGCTGCAAAAATGCGGGATGGGAGGGAGTTTTCGCTCATACTTTAGACTGATTTTCGCAGGACGGTACTAAAGTATAAAAATCGTTATGGTATGATATTCAGCTTTTTGGCTTTATCGATGGCCTGGGTGCGGCGGCGTACGTCCATTTTTTCGAGCACTTTGGACGAATGGGTTTTGATGGTGCTTAAAGACAGGTATAATCTTGACGCGATCTCCTGGTTGCTGAGCCCTTCGGCCATCAGCTGCAGCACTTCCAGCTCGCGGCTGCTGAGCCCGGTTTTTTCCAGCTCTTTTTCGTTAAGGGTGAAGGGGGGAGGCTGGGGGAGGAACACTTCTTTTTCGACGATCACCGTGGTCACTTTCGGGCGCGACAATTTTAACGCCAGCCATATGCCAAAGGCGGTGAATACGATGGCGATGCCGCCGATGTATAGCTCGATGGCGTAGCGGATCACCATGAAACGCAGCTCCAGCCAGCGCAGCAGGATCAGCATGATTGCCAGCAGAACAGTGTAAAGCAGGGTGGATCGATGGGTGGCCAACCATTTCCGCACGGCGCTCAGTTTTGGTTACGCTTCAAATTTAATACAAATTTTTACGCCGGTGCGTAAGTAAGCAATACCGTTCCGCTTTTGAAGATGCGGTGGTCTTTCAGCTGCAAGTCCAGCTGCCGCTGCATGCCGCTGAATATGGAGCGGCCTTTGCCGAGGGCGACGGGGTCTATCATCAGCTGGTACACGTCTATCAGCGAGAGTTCCGCCAGCTGCGTCACGATGCTGCCGCTGCCGAGGACGGTCAGCGAGCGGTCTTTTTTTAGTTCCTTTACGGCTTCGCCGATATTGTCTTTGATGATGCGCGTGTTTTCCCAGTCCGCTTTTTTGAGCGTCCGCGAAAAAACGATCTTCTCCGAAGCGTTCATTCCTTTCGCAATGTCGGGCATCGTTTCCATCGCCATGGGCGTGGGCCACCAGCCGGCCATCATCTCGTAGGTGACCCTTCCGAAAAGCAGGGTGCTGCCGGAGCCTGCGCCTTCCGCGGCAAAGCCGGCCTCTTCTCCGCCCGCCAGGTGCGAATGCCAGCTGATATCGCCCTTTTCAGGGCCTTCATAAAAACCGTTCAGCGTAAGGAAATTAAAAACCGATAACTGTCCCATAAAAATGTGTTTGTACCTGCAAAGCTAATGCTGCGGCAAACCGGAAAAAGGGGCGGAAACGTCAATGTGCGGTGGCAAAACGGCCATGCGGCCGGTATTTTTGAAAGCGGCTTGCATTATGCTGCCTTGCGCCGTATATTGGTAACCCATGCTGCCCGGCCAACGGGGAAACCAGAAAATTCCATGCATTCCGCTATTCAAGTTTTACATACAGCCGCCGCGGCGGAACGGGAGCCGCTCATCCGCCCGTTCGGTTTCAAAGGCAATTATCTTACGGAGCTTTGGCAGGCCGTAAGCCACCTCACTTCTTCCAACGGGCATTCCGCGACCGGTCTTGCCACACAAAGCGTGCTGTACGGCGACGCGGATTTTTTTGCGGCGCATCCTGAACAAACGGGCAATGAAAAAATGTTCGCGTTGACGAAAGAAGCGCTGTCGCTGCTGCGGCATATGCCTTTTACTGCTCCGCCTGATCTGCTGGAAGCATTGCTGCCGCAGGTAAAGGCGGCGGCTGGAAAGATCACGGGCAAGCCGGACATCCATATCAATTTTATCCTCAATTCGCTGGTAAGCGTGGACAATGCGGCCTGGCTGCTGTACGCGCGGGAAAACGGTTTGCAGGATTTTGATACGATGATACCGGCGGAATATAAGAACGCGCTGGCTCACCGCAACCGGCAGATCGCCGTCATGTTCCAGGTGTCTTATAACATGCCGGTGGAAGATGTGGTGAACGCGGTGAAAGCCGGTTATTTCGTGATCAAGATCAAAACGGGCTACCCCGGCGCGCAGGAAGAAATGCTGGCGTTCGACAGCGCGCGGCTGGCGGAGATACACGAGGCGGTGAAAGACCTGCAAACGCCGCATGGCCCCGTGCGTTACACGATGGACGCCAACGGCCGTTATGAAAGAAAGGAAACGCTGCTGCGTTATCTCGATCATGCGCGGCGTATCGGCGCGTTTGACAGGATATTGTTGTATGAAGAACCTTTCTGCGAATCGTTTATGGAACCGGTGCACGACGTTGGCCTGCGGCTGGCGGTGGACGAAAGCGTGCATTCCGAAGCGGACGCGTTGCTGCGGCTGGAGCAGGGTTATACGGCGCTGGTGTTGAAAGGCGTCGCCAAAACGCTGAGCCTCTCCCTACGCATCGCCGCGCTGGCGGCGGAAAGAGGCGTGCCCTGCCTCTGCTCCGACCTCACGGTGAACCCCGTGCTGGTAGACTGGCATAAAAACCTCGCCGCACGGCTGAGCCCGTTCCCCGGCATCGGCATGGGCATGATGGAAACCAACGGCGATATGAATTACACGCGCTGGAATGCTATGAAACAATATCATCCAGCGGCAGGCAGCCGCTGGACGGAAGCGGAGCAGGGCGTGTTCAGCCTTGGCGATGATTTTTACGCGCAAAGCGGCGGCATACTGGCGCCGCTGCCGCATTACGAAGCACTTTTAAAACAGTCATAAATCATTTTCATGCGGTACCTGCAAAGGTTTTTATTCCTGCTGGCGTTGCTGCCGATGCGGCAATCGCACGCGCAGGAGATCACTATACCGATGGGCGTGCTGCCCGGCCTGCAATTCGACGTGGTGCGTTTCCACGTGCCGCCCGGCGCGCATGTGAAGATCGTTTTTACCAATACGGACGATATGAACCACAACCTGCTGATCGTGAAACCCGGCACGCGTGCGCAGGTGGTGAACGAGGCATTGCTGTTGGGAGAGAACGGCCCGGCGATGAACTATACGCCCGCATCGGCGAACGTGCTCTGGTCGCTGCCCGTGATCGCGCCCGAACAATCAAAAACGCTGGCATTTACCGCGCCGGAAACGCCTGCAATTTATCCTTTTGTGTGTACGTACCCGGGGCATGGCACGATCATGTATGGCGCCATGTACGTATCGGCGGACACGACGCTTCCCGCGCTCGCCACGGACATGAACATTCCGCCTCAGCGACGGCAGGACGATATCGTGCTGGAAGAAAAGGAAGTGCATCATACCGGGCACCATATGACGGGGCAGCTGCATCCGTATAAGCCCGAGCCGCCGTACCTGTACCGCGTGTTCATCGAAGACGCAAGCCCCGCCGCGATCGCCGTGTGCCTGCCGATGCAGCTCGCCTATTGCTGGGATGCGTCGTTATGCAAATTGCGGTTTGCCTGGCACGGCGGTTTTCTCGACAACTCCGATCTCTGGAAGGGCAAAGGCGACGCGCTCGCGAAAGTAACGGGCATGAAATTTTTCCGCGACTCCGCCGGTTTCCCGCTGGGCGATGCCGGTGCGAAAGTGCAATACAAAGGTTACCGCCTGATCGGCCGCTATCCTGAATTTCATTATACCGTGAACGGGCTGCATGTGTATGAGCTGATCAAACCTAAAAAGGACGGCAGCGGTCTTGTGCGTTCTTTCCGCATCCCCGGCGCCACGCAGCCGCTGACGTTCCATGCGGGTGATGCCGGCAGCGTCAGCTTCGACAGCAGCGCCGGTACGTGGGCGGGCGGCGATCTCCGGCTCTCGGCCTCGCAGGCAAAGGATTTCAGCATCATCATGACCATTAAAGCGCACTGAACATGAAATACATCCCGGCATTTATTTTCCTGTTTTCCTTTTCCTGTTTACGCGCGCAATCGTATAAAGTAGAAACCATCCCGATGCCGAAAGGTCTCACGGCGGAGAACGGCGCGCTGGCGTTCTTTCCCGACGGCAGGCTGGTAGCGGCTTTTACACGCGGCGAGGTAATGACCTGGCAGCCGCGCACCGGCGAATGGAAACTGTTCGCCGAAGGCCTGCACGATCCGCTGGGCATACTGGCCGTCAGCGATTCGGAGCTGCTCGTGATGCAAAGACCGGAACTCACGCGCATCAGCGACACGGACGGCGACGGCAGCGCCGACCGCTACGAAAATGTAGCGGACGGTTTTGGTATCAGCGGCAACTATCATGAATTTAATTACGGCCCCGTAAA
>JBQCFV010000553.1:0-5986 GCA_051958695.1 Chitinophaga sp.
TAATGCGCGGTGTCGAACAGCTCGTTGACGTGCGGGCGCAGCGAATCGATCAGGCGGGGCAGCTCCACGGAGCCCACGTCCGCCATGTTCACGCTCATGCGCGCTACCTGCCGCGTGCTGTCCATAAAGGAAGAAACGAGCCTGGTGAACATCGAAGTATCCGCCCCGCCGCGCATGCGCAGGTAGGGCGCAAGGAACCCGATATCGAACTGGTTGGGCACGGCGTAGTTCAGGCTGTCGCCATTGTAATACGCCTGTTTGGCGAACTTGATGCCTTCGGCGACGGACAGCGGGCGGGCGAATGCGGGCTGCTGCGAAATGATGCCGCTCAGCCGGTCGAGCTTTGTGAGCGTTTGCAGGTTCACCACGCCGTTCTTTCTTTTGGAATCTATCACGATCTCCAGCGGCATCACGCCTTTGAAGTTGCGTTCGAAGAATTTCAGGTCGGTATACAGCTTGTCGCTTTTCGGGATATCATCAACAATAAAACCTACGGGTTTGAGCCGCATCATGCCGAGAACGGCGGCCAGCACCATCAGCCCGGTGAACAGGTACACCATGGGACGGTACCGGAACACGAGCCGGTTGAGCAGGTTCAGCACGGCGCGGCACAACTTGTTATCGAGATAGCTGGTGTGCTTTGTTTGCGGCGGCGGCAGGTAGCTCAGCACGGAGGGCAGGAAAATAAAGGAGATGACGAACACCAGCATGATGTTCACTCCCGCCACTACGCCGAAGTGCTTGAGCAGCTCGCTCCTGGTGAAGTAGAACACGCCGAAGCCAATGGCGGCAGTAAGATTGGTGAACAGCGTTACGATACCCATGCGCTGCACCATACGCACCAGCGCCACGGTCTTGTCTTTATGAATGGCGTATTCCGTATGGTACTTGTTAAGGAAATACACGCAGTTAGGAATCCCGATCACCACGATCAGCGGGGGGATGAGGCCCGTAAGCAGGGTGATCTTGTACCCGCAGAGCACGATGGTGCCTACGGACCATATCACGCCCATCGCTACCACGATCATGCTCATGAGCACGGCGCTGAAGGAACGGAAAAATATGAACAGGATGAACGCCGTAAGCACAAAGGAAATGACGAGGAACATCTTCAGCTCGTCCGCCACTTTGGTGGCCATGATGGTACGGATCATGGGAAGACCGCTGAGCTTTACGTCCAGGTTGTGCTGTTGGCCGAAGGCTTTGGCGGTTTCCGAAATGGCCTGCACCACTTTGATGCGGCCGGCGGAGTTGAGCACGTTTTTGTTGATGTGAACGGCCAGCAGCACGGCGTTGCTATGATCGCTGTATAAAAGTCCCCGGTAAAAGGGAAGGGAGTAAAAAATGTTCTTCAGGCTGTCCAGTTCTGCCTGCGTTTGCGGCAATGGCTGGAAAAGCGTGACGGCCTTGAGCTTACGGGTGCTGTCGTCTTTCACGAGGTTGACGGCCACCGGGATGCTGAGGGTATTCTCCACGGCGGGTATCTTCCGCAGGTCGTTGTTCAGCTGCACGTACGACGAAAAGAAAGGCATGTTGAAAAGGCTGTCCGTCTGGATGCCGATCACCATCATATTCCCGTCTTCCCCGAACTGTTTTTTAAAGGACTGGTATTGAAGCCACTTCGGATTATCTCTCGGGATAGCGCCCGTAAATTCGTAAGACAATTCCACCTTACTGGCAAAAAATGCCATAATGCCCGTGCCTACAAACAATAAAGCCAGAAGCCATAATCGGAACTTTAATACAAAACCTGCCAGGCGCTGCCACATAAGTTTTTCTTGGTTTGATTTGGTAAAGGCCATAAAGGTAACCATTCATTACGATTTATGCATAAGAGATAATTCGTAATTGTTACATTTGGGTTATGCTCCTCCGCCTCTTGTGTTACAGTCTCCTGCTCGGCATTCCCGGCGCCTTTGCGCAGCTGCCCATCGGGCAGTGGCGGGAACATTTCCCCTGCCGGCAGGCCATCGCGGTGGCGGCGGGCAGCGAGGCGGTGTTTTGTGCAACGCCTTACAGCCTGTATTCCGTGTCGCCGGAGGGGCATGAATTTACCCGCTACAGCAAAGTGAACGGCCTGCACGACGCGGGCATCGCGGCGATTGGCTGGTATGAAGCGGGTGCCGCACTGCTGATCGCTTACCGCAACGGCAACCTGGACATTCTCCGCAACGAAAACGTGGTGAACATCCCGGAGCTGATGCAGCGGCAGACGGCGGGCGACAAAAGCATCCGGCATATCGTTTTCAGCGGTGCGCGGGCTTTGCTCAGCACGGGTTTGGGCATTATTGTGCTCGATCTTGACCGCAATGAAATAGCGGACACCTGGCTGCCGGCGCTCAACAGCACCGTATTTGCGGCCGCGGTAACGGGCAACGCCTGTTACGCCGCCACTTCCGCCGGGGTAAAAACGGCCCCGCTGCAGGGCGGCAACCTGGCCGACCACCGCAACTGGACGGACATTTCCGCCGGTCTTCCCGCAGCGCCCATGACGGAGATCGGGGTGGCCGGGGCGATGGTATTGGGGCGGGTGAAGGATACCGTTTTTTCACTCCAGGGCGGCGCATGGCAGCCGTGGTACGTAAGTGCCGCATCCATACAAAACATCTCTATTCAACCGAACGCTATTTTTATTCATCAAACAGGCAAAACAACCCGGCTTTCGCCGGAAGGCGCGGTGGTGGAGGAATACAGCCAGCCCGGCCTGATCGCCTCTCCTGCCGCCGCGGTGCTCAGGGACAATAGCGCCTGGATCGCGGACGGCCGCAACGGCCTCGTGCTGCATGAAAACGGCGTGTACGAGTCCCTCGTTCCCAATTCCCCGGCGGGCATCGCCACCGGCGATATGATCATTCACAATAACGCGCTCTGGGCCGCTGCCGGCGGGGTGAACGGCAACTGGCAGCCGCTGGGCGACCGGCAGGGGCTGTACCGTTTTGAGGGGGAAGAATGGTTCAATTATTCCTTCCCTTTACCCTATCACGATATTATTTCATTAGCCGCAGCGGGCGAAGAAGTGTTTGCCGGTTCTTTCGGCGGCGGTCTTCTCACCATCGCCGCCAACGGCGATTACAGCGGTGAGCTGCCGCTCGGCGATTCACTCATCAGCGGCCTGTCGGCGGATGCGGAAGGCAACCGCTGGGCCAGCTCCTACGGCGCCAACGGCAATTTGCTCGTAAAGCCGAAAGACGGGGCCTGGCAGCGTTTCACCATCCCCCTCTTTCACACCGCCAACGCGGTAAGCCAGATACTGACAGACGATTCCAACCAGCAATGGATCGTATCGCCGATGGGCAGCGGCTTGCTGGTGCTGAACCACGGCGCAAATATCGAAAACACGCAGGACGATCAGTGGAAGCTGTTCCAGCCGGGCGTAGGCAAGGGAAACCTTCCCTCGGGAAAAGTAAATTGTATCGCAAAAGATAAAGACGGCTGGATATGGATCGGCACGGCGCGCGGCATCGGCGTGGTGCAATGTGCGCCGGAAACCTTTGCCGCCATGGGTTGCGATGCCATCTGGCCCGTCATTCGCCAGGATAATTTTGCCGGTTATCTTTTTCAGAACGAGAACGTGAACACCATCGCCGTGGACGGCGCCAACCGCAAATGGGTAGGCACGCAGAACGGCGCATGGCTTATCAGCGCGGACGGCACCGGCATCATCCAACATTTCAATACTGCCAACAGCCCGCTGCCGGACAATATCATCCACCGCATCGCCATACACCCGGTAACCGGCGAAGTATTTTTCGCTACGGCCGCGGGCATTATCTCCTGGCGCGGCACCGCTACGGAAGGCACGGAAGAGCAGGGCAGCGAAGTAACGGTATTCCCCAACCCCGTACCGCACGGCTACCAGGGCACCATCGCCATACGCGGACTGGTGCGCAACGCCATCGTAAAGATCACGGACATTACGGGGAGGCTCGTGTACCAAACGCGCGCCCAGGGCGGTCAGGCGGTATGGAACGGGAAAGACTACACGGGCTACCGCCCGCAAAGCGGCGTATACCTCGTGCTGGCCTCTGACGATACGGGAAAGGAAAAGATCGTCACAAAGCTGGTATTTATCCGCTGATCACCGAATTTTGCCAACATGCTGCACAAAACACCCGGTATCGTTCTGCGTACCGTCAAATACGGCGATTCCAGCGTCATTCTAAGCATCTTCACCGAGCTGTTCGGCATACAGTCGTATATCGTGAACGGCGTGCGCTCGGCCAAACCCAAAGCGGCGAAAGGCAACATCCTGCAACCCGGTAATATCCTCGACCTTGTAGTATACCATCACGAGCAAAAGAACCTGCAGCGCATTTCGGAGTTCAAGCTTGGGCATGTGTACACTTCCATGCATGTGAACATCGTAAAAAATACGGTCGCGCTGTACCTGATAGAGCTGTTGCAAAAAGTGATGAAGCAGCCGGAGCATACGCCGGAATTATATCATTTCGCGGAAAGCTCGTTCCGCGCGCTGGACACGGAATCCACCACGGTTGCCGCCAACCTTCCTTTATACTTCACGCTGCGGCTGGCCGTGCATCTTGGCTTTCATTTCGGCGGGCATTACTCTTCCTACACGCCCTACCTCGACCTGCAGGAAGGCGTGTTCACCGATCTGCCCCCCCATCATACCAATTACCTGGACGAAACAAGCAGCGCGATCACCGACCGCCTGCAAGGCGTAAGCGCGTTTACCGATCTTGAAAAAATTGAACTGAACAAAGAGCGGAGAAGAAATATGCTCTATGCTTACCTGGAGTTTTACAGGCTGCACCTGCCGGATTTCACCGAGCTGCAATCGCCGCCCATCCTGCATGAGATATTGGGCTGATCATTTTACATAATAATCACGGCGCAGAAATTGTAATGATCCCATCACTCCCTTCCTCTAGGAGATACCGGACAATCATTTGCCGTAATATTTCAGCTCGGTAGTATTGCCGTCGAACACGGCGTAGGAATTGTAATTGAGCCAGTCGCCCAGGTTGATGTAACGGCTATGTTCGCCGATCTTCAGATCAAGCGGCAGGTGCCGGTGACCAAAAATGTAATAATCGAAATGTTCTTTCTGCTGGATCCCGCGGCTGTAGATTGCGAGCCATTCGTTTTCTTCGCCTAAAAACTGTTCGAGCTGGGAGCCGGTGGCGGCGCGGCTTTTGCGGCTCCAGTAGTTCGCCATCGATATGCCCCAGTTCGGCGGGATGCACGAAAATAAAAAGCGGCAGACGGGGTTGCGGAATATTTTTTTGAGGAATTTATAACCGTGGTCGCCGGGGCCGAGGCCGTCGCCATGACCAACGTAAAATCTTTTTGTGCCGATAGTGTATTGCTGCGGCTCGAAGTACACGGGGATCTCCAGCTCTTCTTCAAAATAGCCATCCATCCACATGTCGTGGTTGCCGATGAATACGGTAATGCCGATGCCTTTGTCGCGCAGCTCGGCCAGCTTGCCGAGCAGGCGGGTGTACCCTTTCGGGATCACGTGTTTGTATTCGAACCAGAAATCGAAAAGATCGCCCACGAGAAATATATGCGCGGCGTCTTTCGCCGCATCGTCGAGGAACCGTACGATGAGGCGCTCCCTGTCCCGGCTCTTTTCCATGTTCGGAGCGCCGAGGTGAAAGTCTGATGCGAAATAAACGCGCTTGCCCGGGGGCAGTAATATTTCCATGAAGGTGTCTTAAATGTAAAATGCAAAAGTGATGAAATCCTTTTGCATTTTACAAGTATTGTGTTGAATAAATCCGTTATTCGTCCAGCAGGAAAACATATACTTCCTTTGGCCCGTGCACGCCTACCACGAGTGTTTTCTCGATGTCCGCCGTGCGGCTGGGGCCGGAGGCGAAGGAGATCATGGAGGGCAGCTGGCCGGGATATTTTTCCTTCATTTTGCTGATGCCGTCTTTCAGGTCGAACACCAGCTGGTGCGTATACGCCACCACGATGTGAACGGGCGCGTACACCGGCAGCGAGCGGCCCGAAGGCT
>JBQCFV010000554.1:0-6324 GCA_051958695.1 Chitinophaga sp.
GAACACGTACGCGGAATAGCTCAGCAGCGAGCCGATAAATACAAGATACAGCAGGCTGCCCCACAATTCACCGGTAAAGCTGCCCACGTTCAAATGCTGTCCCATCAGCCCGGCGATCACGAGCATCACGATGCCGCTGAACAGCATCTGGTAACCCGCCCCGTAAAGATAATTGATCCCGAGCGCCCATTTGGCCGTGAGCACCGAACCCAATGCCCAGAACACGCAGGCGGCCGTGATCAGCAGAACGCCGAAACGGTATTCGGGCTCCATCAGGTGCGCGAGGTTATCGTAAAAGATGCCGCCGATGCCGAGCAAACCTATTACCATACCGGTTACCAGCTGCCAGGATATGCGCGTGCGCTGCACGAGAAAAAAGCTGAAGATGGTGACCCAGATGGGCACGGTAGCCGCTATGATAGCGCCCAGCCCGCTGGGAATGTATTGCATGGCCCAGGTCATGAGCCCGTTGCTGCCGCAAAGCATGATCACGCCGATCACAAAAAGACGGCTCAGCACCGGCAATTGCGGCAGCTTGTACCCTTTCAGGAGAAAAAACGCGGTGAGTATCAGCCCCGCGCTGGTTTGCCGCAAACCCGCCAGCATCATGCCGTGCATGTGCTGTACCCCTATTCTCGCGGCAAGATAAGTGGTGCCCCAGAATATACTGACGATCACCAGCGCCAGGTAAGCGTTCGTATGTTGCTTTTTCATGGTCTCCGTTTAATCTGCGATCTTTTGTTCTTGTGAAACCCTTCGGGTCCTTTCAGGCCGTATTGCATCATTCGTGTGATAATGAATAGAAAACCGTGCAATGGGTAGAGACCCATCGCCGCTACTAATATCAACCTCTAAATCAATTATTTTCAATAGTGGCAGACAGGTCCGGAATACCGGCTGCCACTGCTTCCAGTTCTGTAATGACTTTATCGATGTCCTGCCCGGTGGTGCGCCAGTTCACCAATGCCGCGCGTATGGCGGGAACGCCTTTGTACACGGTAGGCGTCATGCTCACTACCCCGCGCCTGGCAAGCTTTTCCAGGAACAATGCCACATGACTGCCCTGGTTACGTTCTTCGGTTTCCAGCGTAAAACAAACCACGCATAAACGAACGGGGGCCAACAGTTTAAAATGGCGGCTTTGCGAGATCTTTTCACCGAGCTGCTGCGCCAGCCGGATGTTTTCTTCCACCAGCCCGCGGTAGCCTTCCGCGCCATAGGCTTTGAGCGAGCACCATGCCGGCAGCGAGCGCAGGCGGCGGCTGTTCTCCGGCGCGTAATTGATAAAATTGAAACTGGCGGAAGGATCGCCGAGATAAGCCGCGCCCGCGTTCTGAAATACCGCAAGCTGCAGCTGCGGATGCCGGGTGAATATCATCGCCGAATCGTAAGGCACGTTCAGCCATTTATGCGCGTCGATGGTAATGCTGTCCGCATGTTCCCAACCGTTAAGCAGGTGCCTGAAACGCGGGCTCACGGCGGCGAACCCGCCAAAGGCGGCATCAATGTGCAGCCAGAAAGGGTGTTCTTTTTTAAGTTCAGCCAACGCTGCGATATCGTCAAAATCAACGGTGTTGACGGTACCCGCGCTGGCGCAATAGATGAAAGGCTGGCCGGGATGTTCGTTTATCCATGTTTTGAGCGCGCTGATGTCCACCGCTTCCCTGCCGGGCAACGTAGGCAGCAGCTCAAGCGAATCGCGGCCCAGGCCAAGCATGGCCAATGCCTTGCCAATGCTGGAATGTGGCGTTGCCGCCAGTACCTTCGCTTCCTTCAGCGCGCCTGCGCCCTGCGCGGCTATGTTCACGCCCTGCTGCAGACCCAGCCACTGCCTTGCCGTAGCAAGACCTGTAAAGTTGCTCATGGTGGCCCCGGTTACAAAGCAGCCGAGGAAAGTTTCGGGGAGAGAAAAAAGCTGGCGGAGAAGATCGAGCGTTTCCGTTTCGATCTGGAAAGACACGTCCGTACGGTCTGCCGCGTTCATGTCCAGCGTGGCGGCCAGCCAGTCGCCCGCCAATGCCGCCGGTGTAACGCCGCCGGTCACAAACCCGAAATACCGCGGCCCCGCGCTGGCGATCAGGTGGTCGCCGAAACGGTTGTCGAACGCTTCCATGGCTGCGGCTGCGCCCATTCCCTTTTCAGGCAATACGGCCGGCGAAAAAGCAGGCAATTGGCGGCTGACCGGCAATTCGTGCAGGCGGCTGAGAAAATCACCTGCGTAAGCGGCGGTGTGCTGCAGGAGGTCGTTCAACTGTAAGAGGTCCTCGCGGAATATTGCATTCATGTTACGTGTTTCGAGGTTGTGAATTGACGACCCAAAATTCACACAAATCCCCCAAAAAAAACAGATGCAGTTTTGTAAATTTTGACCATATCAGATGGACGGATCAAAAATAATGATCCATGACGAACGCCGTTCGTCATTCAGAAAAGCAGGCCGCCTTTTTCGTGGTCGAGCAGCCATTGTTTACGCCAGAGCCCGCCGGCATAGCCCGTCAGCGCGCCATTGCTGCCGATCACGCGGTGGCAGGGCACAATGATGGACAATGCGTTCCTGCCGTTGGTAGTACCTACCGCGCGGATGCTTTTGACGTTGCCTACTCTTTTTGCGAGCGCGAGATAGGTAATGGTTTCACCAAAGGGAATGGTGCAGAGGTTTCTCCAGACGAGCTGCTGGAAAGCCGTTCCGGCTTGCTGAAGGGGAAGATCGAAGACCTTGCGCTGTTTGGAAAAATATTCTTCCAGCTGCTGCGCGGCGGTGTATAACAGCGGCGGCGCACCAGGTGTTTCATCATCTTCCTGCGGGCCGTCCCCGAACAGCACGGCGGTGATATAATCCGCGTTGCCGCGGATGCAGATGCGCCCCAGGGGACTGTCCATATAAATGCGTTGCTCATCCAGCGATGAGTGCCCGCCAGCAATAGAAGGTTGCATATGCAGCGTGTTGTTGCCAGTGTTGGGTAATCGTTTTTACTTCGGCTAGTGTGGGTTTGACGGCAAGGTTCAGCCGGGTTTTGAGCGCGTTGTGCAGCCCAGCGTCTTCCAGCGGCAATGCCTGCGGGTGCTGCGCGAATTTCATCAGCACATAGTTCGCGCTCCATGGCCCGATGCCTTTGATCGCGGTGAGCGTATTCCTTGCTTCCTCAAAACTTTGCGCGGCGATCTTTGCTTCGCTCAGCTCCCCGCTTGCCATCAGTTTCGCCACGCGTATGAGGGCTTCCGCCTTGCTGCGGGAAAACTGCATAGCAGTAAGCGTTTCGGGCTGTACGGCCGCTATCACCGCGGGATGCGGGTAAAGATGATACGTATGCCCGCCTTCTTCCAGCACATACCCGAAAGCCTGCACCAGCTTTTGCTTCAGCGTGTAAGCGAAAGCGAGGTTGATCTGCTGCCCGGTGATCGTCCAGGTAATGGCTTCGAACAGATCGGGGATGCCTACCAGGCGAAGGCCGTGAAAGTCCTTTACCAGCGGCCCTAACAGCTCGTCTTCCGATGCAAAATCGTAAAACGGCCGCATATCGCCGTCGAGATGCAGCCATTTAGTGATGAAGTTACGGATATGTTCTTCGCCGTCCGCATCCGTTTCGCCATAAGCCACTTCCGCCAACAGCGCCGGTTTGCCCGCATCTTCCCGGATGCATACCAGCACGGGGTTTCCTCCGGGCGCGAACAGTTTATACACCGCCCTGCCCCTTACGGAATGCAGGCGCTCGCGGTCGCTGCGGTTGAGGAACCGCAGGCTTTCCGCAAAGTTGAAACGCGTATGATCGGTGATGGGTAGGCGGATCATTTCGGTGAAAAATGCAGCAGCTTGAAAATAGTGAACAGGTGATGGCTTTCATGCAGCACCATCATCTGGATGAGGTCTGCCACCGAGAAACGGCCGTACACGGAATGCAGGCCGCAGCGGCTGTAGGATTCCGGTGCAATGGTATTTACAAACCGGATAAAATCCGCCCGCCCGTCGTTGTAAACAGCGATCAGTTCTTTGGCGGGCAATTGCCTGTATTGCGCGAACAGCGGGTCTTCCTCCCATTTATAAGGCGGGAACAGGGGCTCGTCTTCCTCCAGCACACGTTCCACGCGCCCTTTAAAAATATCCTGGAATACGGCGAGATGCGCGGCATTGTCAAGCGCCGACCATTTGCCGGGCGCCGGTTCCGCTCTCAGCTTTTCTTCCGGCGCCGCGCCGGTCAGCTCTTCGAGCGAAAGATGCTGCGATTGTAATCTCTGGGCCACGCTGTACGGTAAATTATTCATGGGTTTCCTTTTTTGTTTTTTAAACGGGGACATGAAAATATAAAATATAAAAGAAACAGATTCCATTTTCGTAAATTTGACCATATCAGTACAAACCCGCGCAACATGGAAACATTATACATGCAGGTGGCCGACCGCATCCAGGCGATGATCGAAAAAGAAGTGATCCGTATCGGCGACAAGCTGCCTTCCGTTCGTTCGCTCAGCAAAGAGCAGGGCATCAGCATGAGCACCGTGTTCCAGGCGTACTATCACCTGGAAAGCAAAGGATATATAGAACCGCGGCCGAAATCCGGCTACTACGTATGTTTCAGCCCGCGGCGGCTGCCGGAGATGCCCAGCATTTGCAGGCCCGTCAAAAAGGCCACGGAAGTGAACGTGAACGAAATGATCACCGAAGTGTTCAGTCACCACGGCGGCGGCGACCTGCTGCGTTTTTCCGTAGCCGCGCCTTCCGGCGAGCTGCTGCCTTCCGCCCGGCTCAGCAAAAGCATGATAGCCGCCATGCGCAACAGCGGCGGCGGTCTTAACTACGAAAATCTCCAGGGCAACCTCGACCTGCGGCGGCAGATCGCCCGCCAGAGCCTGCAATGGGGCGGCAGTGTTACCGAGCACGACATCGTGACCACCACCGGCTGCATGGACGCGCTCACCCTCTGCCTCTCCGCCACCACCCAGCCCGGCGACGTGATCGCGCTGGAGAGCCCCGCTTACTGCGGCACCTTCCAGCTGGCGGAAAGCCTCGGCCTGAAAGTACTGGAAGTGCCCACCAATCCCGTTTGCGGCATCGATCTCGAGTATCTCGACAAAGCTATCCCGAAATTCAGGATCAAAGCCTGCGTGTTCGTCACCAACTTCAGCAATCCCATCGGCTCCTGCATGCCCGACAAAAACAAACGCGAGCTGGTGAGGATCGTGAACAAATACGACATCCCGCTGATAGAGGACGACATCTACGCCGACATTTATTTCGGCAAAATGCGCCCCTCCAGCTGCAAACAGTACGACCGCAACGGCAACGTGCTGCTCTGCAACTCCTTCTCCAAATCCCTCGCCCCCGGCTACCGCGTCGGCTGGACGATACCCGGCAAATACAAAGACCGCGTACTGCGCCTGAAGCTCAACCATAGCATATCCAGCGCCACGCTGCCGCAGGCCGCCATCGCGCATTTCCTGGAAAACGGGCGTTACGAGCATCATATGCGCAACCTCCGCAAAATGCTGCACACGCAATGCCTGCGCTTCCAGCAGGCCATCGCCGAATATTTCCCCGAAGACACCTGCGTATCGCGCCCGCAGGGCGGTTACGTGCTCTGGCTGGAACTGAACCAGTCCGTGAACACCATTGAGCTGTACGAGCAGGCATTGCGCAGGAAAGTCGTGTTTGCGCCCGGCCGCATCTTTTCGCTGCAGGACCGGTATAACAATTGTATGCGCATCAGCTATTCCACGCCCTGGAGCAAGCAGGTGGAAGACGGGCTGAAGCTGATCGGAAGACTGGCAGGACGGATGGGGTGATGAAAAAAGCCGGGGCACGAATACCCCGGCATCTGTTTACCTACAACTGTTTACTAAACCGTTTTACGGTAATTCCATACGGCAACGCCGTTCAATACCACCGCAAACACCAGCATCACGCCGAGGTAATAGCTGATATCCGCCCAGCCGCTGCCTTTCAGCATCACCATCCTGATCACCTTTACAAAATAAGCTACGGGGTTGAACAGCGTGATCTTCTGCGCCCATAGCGGCATGCTTTCGATCGGTGTGAACAGGCCGCTCATGAGGATAAAGATGATGAGGAAAAACCAGGTGATGAACATGCTTTGCTGCTGCGTTTCCGTAAAGGTGGAGATCAGCAGGCCGAGACCCAGCATCACCAGCATGTACACCGCCGCGAACAAAAACACCCAGCCGATGTTGCCCACCACCGGCAGGTCAAACACCAGCTTCCCCACTGCCAGCCCGAACGCAAGCTCGAACAGCGCGATGATCCAGAAGGGAAGCAGCTTGCCGGTGATAAAATGTATCTTTTTGATGGGCGTTACGTTCAGCTGCTCGATG
>JBQCFV010000555.1:0-4207 GCA_051958695.1 Chitinophaga sp.
CGGTTTTAACGACGACCCGCGTATTCCCGTGCTGTTCCAGCCTGACAAAGACGGCAATTACACCGCCATGCCCACCGAGGCGGACGACGTAGCTGCAATTGCCAGCCAGATCACCACTTCCAACCTCGCGGCCACATACCCGTCATTCTACAACCGCTCCACTTTCGAGCAGAATTACGGGATGCCTTACCAGGTCATCACTTCCTCCGAGATCCATCTGCTCAAGGCGGAAGCGAAGCTGCGCTGGCCCGACCTGACCATTACCGCGGCGGACGAATACCGCGCGGCGATCAAAGAGTCCATCGACATCTATTATGAGACCAATGCGCTGATCGGCGACAAAACCTACAACGGGTTCATCCCCGCATCAAAGGCCGTAAAACCTTCCGATGTCGACATCAATGCGTTCCTCGATCAGAAAACGGCGGAATTTAACGCGGCCGTGGGCAACGAAAAGATCGGGCTGATCTACGACCAGCGGTACATTCATTATAACATGCTGAAACCTTACGAACTCTGGGCTGACACCCGCCGGCTCACCAAAGAGCTGGGCGCGCGCGTACGCAAATCGCCCAGTAACATAAAGATGATGGAAAGAACGGTGTACCCCACCAGTGAGGAACTGAACAATCCCGCCAATTTCCAGGCGGTAAAAGCTTCCAATAATTACACCACACCGGTGTGGTGGACGGGCCGCTAAACCCTTCCATAAGCAAGAAAGGCCGTATCGTAAGATGCGGCCTTTTTCTTATATCTTTAAGCCACCGTCTTCGCCCTTTTGCGGCAGCTCTCCCGCTTCACGAGCGTGGCGGGCAGCACCACCTGGTTGATCTGGTTATTATGCTGGTTCAGCTCGTTCATGAGCACCTGTATCACGTTGCGCGCAATGTCGTGGATGGGTTGCGCCACGCAGGTGATGCCTGGGGTGTGCAGGCGGAAAAGATCGTGATCGTCAAAGCTGATGAGCGCAATGTCCTCCCCGATCTTCATCCCCAGCTCCTTTACGCTTTCGATGCCGTAAATGCCGAGATAGTTGGTGGTGAAAAAGATGGCGTCGAGGCCGGGCACTCCTTTGATGAATTCGCTGATCTGAGCTACGGCTTCTTCGTTGGTAGCGCCGAAAGGTATCTTTTTGAACATTTTACGGGGAAGGTTGGCGCGGTGCGCTTTCAGCGCGGCGGTAAAACCGTTGTAACGTTCCTTCATCTGTATCTGCTCGGATGTGGTGGTCACCAGCGCGATCTTTTGGTAGCCCAGCTCCAAAAGGTATTCCGCCGCGTCGTACGCTCCCTGGAAGTTGTTTACCATCACATAGTTGGTAGGTATCTGCGGGAGGTAACGGTCCATGAGCACCATGGGCTTGCGGGAATTTTTCAGCACTTCTATCTCTTTGTCGAGGTTGGGCGTGGGCGTGATGATGTAGCCGTCCACCTGCCGGTATTCGAGCACTTCGAGCAGGCCGCGGGCTTTCAGGAGGTTGTCTTCCGTCGAGCCGTAGAGCACCTTGTACCCGAACTTGTCGGCTTCTTCCTCCACGATCTTGGCCACGTTGGCAAAGAAGTGGTTGGCGATGTCCTCCACGATGAGGCCGATGGTCTTGGTTTTGCCAGTGCGCAGCCCTCTTGCGAGCTGGTTCGGTTTATACTTCAGTTTTGCCGCGAGCTTGAGGATCTTTTTGCTGACCTGGTCGCTGATCCGTTTTTCTTTGGCTTTGCCGTTGAGTACGAACGAGACGGTCGTGGGAGACACGCCGGCTTGTTTAGCAATATCTTTGATGGATATACCCTTCATATGGAATTGTCGGTCGGTAAGAGCTATAACGATTTAGCATGAACAAGGTACTAAAATTAAATAAAAGAAAAAAGAATTACCAGCCCGCAAGCTCCCGCTGGGCCGGATTTAGCAGGCAAAGCGGCTACTGCAAAGGAACGCGCATGTTTGCCGCAGGTCATATTTGTCATGTATTGCAAATATTCTGCGAAAATACGGTCGACTAGTATTTTTTTAACCGAAATTTAATAATTTGGCAAAATAGAATATAAAAAGGCAGAATTACCAACCTGCTAATACTTTCATAGGACTAAACCAATAAGGAAGCAAACATGAAACCCATTCTCATAAAAGTGGGGGCCTTTGCCGACAACCAGATCACCATTATAGAACGTTGTGATCCTCATTTCAACACACCTTTCCATTTTCATCCCGAGTGCGAGCTGGTATACGTTACAGAAAGCCAGGGGAAACGGATCGTGGGGGACAGCATTGAGAGCTTTGACGTGGGGGACATGGTATTCCTGGGGCCGAACATACCGCATGTGTGGTATAACGACGAGGCCTATCATAAAAACGACGACTCGCTCAAGGCCCGTTCCGTCGTGATCTATTTTCCAAAAGACATTTTTGGCGACAAATTTTACGGCCTCCCCGAGACCAAAGCCCTTACCGACCTGTTTCACCGCGCCCAGCGCGGCATGAAGATCATCGGCGCCACCCAGCAAAAGCTGAAGGAAGAAATTCTTTCGCTACCGAAAAAGGACGGCCTGGAACGCATCATTTCGCTGCTGCAGATCCTCAAAACGCTTTCCGAGACCAAAGACTGCTACTACCTCGCGAGCACCGGCTATTCCCATGCCTACAATGTAAAGGACAACCATAAGATCGACGAGGTGTTCAAATACGTGATGAACAATTTCTCCAAGGAAATTTCCCTGCAGGACGTTGCCAGCATCACCAACCTTTCCCCCCAGAGCTTTTGCCGCTTTTTCAAGAACAGGACGAAAAAATCCTTCGTGCAGTTCCTCAACGAAGTGCGCATCGGCCACGCCTGCAAACGGCTTACCGAAGAAGACTGGTCGATCGCCGAGATCGCCTATTCATGCGGGTTCAAGAACCTTTCCAATTTCAACCGTTTTTTTAAAGAGATCGTCGGCAAAACGCCGAAAGAGTACAAGAATGAGCTACGGCTCAAAGAAGCATAATTCCCGTTATTCAAGTAATTTTTTGCGAAGCCGGCCTGAGGGCCGGTTTCTTTTTTTCCGGTGAGCCCGTGTCCTCCCTGCTTTGCAGGCCGTGTCCTTCCCGCGGAAGCGGCCAATCCTCAGCCGCTTTTCATCAGGATTAAACGTTTTTTTCAAAAATCAACGCTCGGGTATCTGCGAACCTCTTCCCGCTAAAAAAGCCGGCCCAAAAGGGCCGGCCGTTGTTAAGATGAGCTATGTCTATATTGTCAGGGCTTGTCCCACCAAAGGAGGGTGCCTCCATTATCGGGGCCACCTAGTAAAGTAACGGCTCGTTCCACGCCTTTCGGGTTGGACTGGTACTCCGTGCTGGAGAAATTGATCCTGCGGATGAACGCGGTGGTGGAAATTTTCCCGCCGCTGTTGTTGATCATTACAGGGAACTGTTTGGGATAACCGGTGCGGCGAAATTCCGCCCATGCCTCCTGCCCTTCCGGGAAACCCGCGATCCATTTCTGCGTGATGATCCTTTCCAGCTTGCGCGCGGGCGAATCGGCATCGTCCCATTTGATGGTAATGGTGCTGAGCCATGGGCTTCCCGCGCCGATGTTGTTCGCGGCATTCTTCGGATCTACGTAAGGCGCCGCTTTGCTGACATTGTCGGCGATGTACTCGGCGAACTTGCCGGACACGCCGTGCTGCGAAAACGACGTCTCCACGCCCTTTTCATAATTGCCTTTTGCATCGCCCGCGCCGGCCCAGCCCAGCAGACCGGCTTCGGCTTTCAGGAACCATGCCTCGGCGGCCGTCATCACCTGCACCCGGCTGTTGCCCAGCAGCTCGCGGTTGAGCCTGGAGAAATTCACATACACTTCTTTCGCCGGCAGATCGATGCCGTTGCGGATGCCTTTGTATTCACCGGCATATTCTTCCGAAGGCATAAAATATTTTTCCAGCCGCGGATCTTTCAAACCGGTAAGGATCGCTTCCATCGGCGCGCTCATCCTGATATCGTTCCATCCTTCGGAGAAAGTGCGGAGCGGATGTTCGAGCGGCGCGATGTTGATGGTGAAATTGTCCGCGGCAGTCGTAAGCAATCCTAACGGGTGCGCGAGCGCGGCCTCTCCTTCCGTTCTTGCTTTCTGCGGATCGGCTTTGCTGATGCGGATGGCCAGGCGCAGCCGCAGGGTGTTCGCCGCCTGCACCCATTTCGCGTAATCGCCCTGGTAAGGGGAAAGATCGAACTCGGC
>JBQCFV010000556.1:0-2746 GCA_051958695.1 Chitinophaga sp.
CGAAGGGCAATTCATCATCGCGGTAAATGCGGGAATGCGCAAAGCCATCGGTAAAAGACAGGGCGCGTCCGTAAAGGTACAGCTGGAAAAAGATGAATCCGGCTGGAAAATGAACGAAGATTTCCTGGCCTGCCTGGAAGACGAGCCCAAAGCGATGAGCTTTTACAGATCCCTTGCGCCCAGCCACCAGCGGTATTTTTCCAGCTGGATAGACAGCGCGAAAACCGATGAGACCCGCGCCAAACGTATCGCCGCAACGCTCAACGCCATGCTGAAAAGCATGAAGTACAGTGAAATGATCCGCGCCCTGAAGGCGGATAAAAACAAATTCTGACCGCTCGTTTTTAACTTTTCTTTAGAACCGGAAACAATAACTTGGTCTCCGGACCATGCAAAAACTCTTTGGTTTACTCGGCATTTTCGGCTGCTCGGCCATGTCGGCCGCGGCGCAGTCTACCGTGAGCGGCAGGGTGGCCGGCAGGGATTCTTTGCCCCTGCCGGGCGTTTCGGTCCGCAATATCCGCACGAACGGCATGACCGTTACGGATGTAAACGGCCGCTACACGATCGGCGCGGGCGCGGAGGATACATTGTTCTTCAGCGCAATAGGATATTTGTCGTTAGGTATCCGGGCGGACCTGATACCGGCGGAGTTACGCCTTCGCACGCTGATCACTTCACTGCCGGGCGTGGAGATCGTCAAAAAGAGCCGGCGCCGGGATTCGCTGGAAACGCGGGAGGAATTCAATGCGGCATTCAATTTCCGCCGGCCGAAAGTGCGTGAAGTGGTGACGATCACACCGGTAGGTATCGGCGTGAATATTAACAAGCTCTACAAGGCCCTGTCTTTCGCGAACAACAGACGTTCGGAAACCTTTAAAAAACGGTTGATCAAACACGAGCAGGACGAGTACATCGACGAGCGGTTTACCGCGGAGCTGGTAACCGCGCGCACGGGGCTTAAGGGTGACAGCCTGCTGCGGTTTATGAATCATAACCGGCCGGATTACCGGTTTACGATAGAGGCGTCCGATTATGATTTTATACTTTTTATACTTCAGGCGGTGAGGGAGTTTAGGAGGAAGTAGACTATTCCCTCACCCTCTGCCACCATTCCCTCCACGCTGCACGAAAGAATCTTAGTTTCCGCAAACTCATCATCAGTAAAAATTCTTCCCGAACGCTGCTTACATTATCGAAGAACCGGAAAACCCGTTGGGCCGGGTTACGGGTGAACAACCTGGAAAAAACGGCGGCCCCTTCCACTTTTCTTTCACTGAGCATACGCAGCAGTACGCTGTCGTAAAAATGAAACCGCTTCCAGCCGGTACGCCTGCCCAGGTAAGGATGCCCGCTTCCGGCCAGCATATCGGTAAGCCGCCGGGAATGCTGCTGGATGAACCGGAACGTATAACCGGTAGTCGGTTTCGTTTGTCCACCCGCCGTACCGATAAAAACAATCCGCCCTTCGTGCAGTGCAAACTGGTGGTTCGTCATGGGAATAACGCCGTCGATCTCGCCGCTCACCCTGAAGGCCGTGCCGGGAAACTGCCGGCTCATGTACTCCTGCAATACCTTGTCGTACTCGTGCGCCGGCAGCGGGGCTTCGGAGAAGACCGTGTATTCCACGATGGCTTCCCGGGGCGACACGGGTAGCGTATAGACAAACGACACGCCATGTTGTTGCAGCGGCCTGAAGTCCATGAGGGTAGCGGCTTCCGGGTCGAAGGTGTCTTTTTCAGCCTGTACGGTCCAGCTGCGGAAATGCTGCACGAGGTAATGTTTCCCTTTCTGTTTTTCGAGCGGGGATATGGGGATGCTACTGAAGATATAATCGGCCGCGATGGTTTCGCCTCCGGCGCGGATAAAAGCATAGTCTTTTTCAGACCACATCTTTTCGATATGCAGCTGCCGGAAATAAAAACTGGAACGGCGCCGGATGATGCTCCTGGCATGCCGGTAAAAGTCGGTGGCGCGTACCATTTTATATGTGTAGGGCCGGATATGGAGCAGGGAAGAAATGCCGTCTGCGCCGTGGAACCACACTTTTTCCCAACGGCGGTGAACGATGGTCTCGAAAATGCCCGGGGCCGTTTCCCAAAAGCACCAGGCCCGGTTGTTATCGACGTCGGTATCCTTGTCTATTATCAATACCCGTTTGCCCTGCAGCCGGGCGCAATCCGCGAAGTGCACGGCCAGGCTCAGGCCGGCACAGCCCGCTCCAGCGATGATATAGTGGTAATGCTTCAAGGACAGAGGGTGTGATTGACATCGTTTTTTCTTTAGCCAGCCTGTTTATCGTGATGAGCCCGCTCCAGAAATCCGGCGATCTTCGGGAAGGCCAGGTGGAACCAGTGCGTAAAAGAAGCCGGTTCTTCCTGCAGCAGCGCACGGATGCGGTCCAGCGAAAGGTACCGGTGGGCCTGTACTTCAGACCGGTCGGGCGTTACATCGCCGTCGTAGGTCCCTACAAACACATGATCAAATTCATGTTCGGTAAGCCCGTTCTCGAAGCGGGCATGATATGTAAAACTGAATATTTCTTCCAGCGGGCAATCGAACCCCATTTCCTCGACCAGCCGACGGTGGGATGCGGCCAGCGTATCTTCTCCCGGCAGGGGGTGACTGCAGCAGGTGTTTGTCCAGAGGCCGCCGGAGTGGTATTTGTCCTGCGCGCGCAGCTGCAGCACCATTTCACCGGCTGCGTTTAAGATGAAAACGGAAACTGAGCGGTGGATCAGGCCTT
>JBQCFV010000557.1:0-3980 GCA_051958695.1 Chitinophaga sp.
GGCAGCACTTCCGTGTAGCCGTTGGCGGTATTGTAATCGAGGAAATAGCTGATCAGCGCGCGCTGCAGCCGGGCGCCCTTGTTTTTGTAAACAGGGAAACCGCTGCCGGTGATCTTGTTGCCCAGCTCGAAATCGATAAGATCGTATTTTTTGGCAAGGTCCCAGTGTGGCACGGAACCTTCCGCCAGTACGGGTTTGGTGCCGCCGCTACGCACTTCCACATTATCTTCGGGCGTTTTCCCCTGCGGTACATTGGGGCCGGGCAGGTTGGGCAGCTTCACAAGCGCGTCGTGCAGGTCTTTTTCCGTTTTCCGGAGCGATTCGTCGATGGGGCCAAGGGCCTGTTTGAAGGCGGCCACGTCCTGCTTGCGGGTTTCCGCGCCGGTTTTGTCTCCGCCAGCCATCAGCTTGCCGATCTCTTTTGAGGCCGAATTTATCTTCGCTTGCGTTTCATCATACTCCAATGTCAGCTTCTTCCGCTGATCGTCCAGCGCCAGCACTTCATCCACGATACCGGGCTCTTTGAAATGCTTTACAGCCAGCCTTTCCAGTACCAGTTCCTTGTTCTGACGAATAAATTGTACCTGTAACATGTATTGCTCTTGAATTTGGACAAAGATAACGGGCTCCGCGCTTAACTCAAATATTTCCCCACAATTGGCACCCTGCGCCCTACGCCAAAGGCTTTGGACGATACGCGGATGATGGGGCAGAACTGGTTGCGCTTGTATTCGTTGGTGTTCACCATTTTCAGCGTGCGGGCCACCAGCGCTGCATCGTAACCGCGGGCGACGATCTCCCTTGGCCCCTGCGTGCGCTCGATGTACTGGTACAGTATCCTGTCCAGCACGGCGTAATCGGGCAGGCTGTCGCTGTCTTTCTGGTTGGGCCGCAGCTCCGCGGACGGCGCCTTTTCGATGATATGAACGGGGATGATCTCCCTACTGCGGTTGATGTAGCGGGCCAGTGCGTATACCTGCATCTTGTACACGTCGCCCAGCACGGAGAGGCCGCCGGCCATGTCGCCGTACAGCGTGCCGTAGCCGGTGCTCAGCTCGCTTTTGTTGGACGTATTGAGCAGGATGTAGCCGAACTTGTTGCTCAGCGCCATCAACAGGTTGCCGCGGATGCGGCTCTGGGTGTTCTCTTCGGCCACGTTGAAAGGCAGGCCGTGAAAGAAGGGATCCAGCGTATCGAGAAAGCTCTCGTAAATGTTGTTGATGCGGATCACGTCGTAAGGGTTCTCCAGGTTGCGCGACAGCGCCACGGCGTCGTCTACGGAATGTTCCGTGGAATAAGGTGAAGGCATCAGGATGGCGCGCACGTTGTCTTTCCCCAATGCTTCCACGGCCAGGGCCAGCGTCACTGCGCTGTCTATACCGCCGGAAGACCCGAGGATGGCCTGTTTGAAGCCCATCTTCCCGAAATAGTCGCGGATGCCGAGTACGATGGCGTCGTGTATGCGGCCGATGTTGTGGTCAAATTCCAGCTCTTCCAGCGGCTCGGCTTTTGGCGTGGGGACGGCAGTGGCGGTTGCCGCTGAAAGCCCGTCCAGCCGGTAATTGCCGGTGGCTTCGGTGAAGTACGGCATCTGCAGCACAAGCTCCCCCGCCGCGTCGAATACCATGGAACCGCCGTCGAACACGATCTCCGTCTGGGAGCCGACGGTATTGCAGTAATACATCGGCAGGCGGTATTTCAGCACGTTGGCGCGGATGATCTCGCGGCGGCTTTCGTCGTGGTTGTAGTCGAAGGGGGAGGCGGACAGGTTGATCATCACATCAGGTTGATGCTCCATCAGCTTGTCCATCGGGCAAATGCGGTACAGCGGATTATCGCCCAGGTTCCAGATATCTTCGCAGATCGTTACCGCCAGCTTTTTTCCTTTAAAATGGATCACCTGCCATTCGAAGCCCGGCTCGAAATACCGGTGCTCGTCGAACACGTCGTAGGTGGGCAGTAAAGTTTTATGGACCACCTGCTGCACTTTGCCTTCGTACAGGAACCAGGCCGCGTTAAAAAGGTCTTTGCCCTCGGGCTGCGGGTTGCGGTGGGGAGCGCCGACCAGCACGGCGGTGCGGCTGGTGTGCGTTTTTATTTCGTCGATGGCCGCATAGCTGCGGGCGATGAAATCTTCGAAATCCAGGAAATCTCTCGGCGGGTAGCCGCACACGCTCAGCTCGGGGAACACGATCAGGTCCGCGCCCTGCTGCTCCGCTTCTTCAATAGCTTTGATGATCTTTGCCGTGTTTGCTTCAAAGTTCCCGATATGATAGTTCTGCTGCGCTAAAAAGATGTTCATCCGTTCTTTTTTTCTGCTGCAAAGGTACGCCTAATCGACGGTTTAAAAATAAACGCCGAGGCGCAGCACGAAGTTGTTGGTGTTCATGCGGCCGTCGTCCCATTTGCTGTTGCGGGTAACGTCGATGAAGTTGTTCTGGTAAATGAAACCCACTACGCCGGTGAGGGTTTCGGTGAGGGGATAGTCGATGCCGCCGCCCAGCACCAGCCCGGCGATCAGCGGGTTTACGTCCTTGAAGATGTTTACCTTGTCGAACTTCTGCTGGCCGCTGATCACATTGGCCCTGGCCCTGATGGGGAAGCCGGCGAAGCCGCCGAACTGGCCCCAGACGCCTACGCCGCGGTCCGTATCCGTACGGAGCTTGAGGGTCACGGGCACTTCGATGTATTGCAGGCGGATGTCGTATTCGGAGGAAGAGACGTCGTAATCGTCCAGGCCGTAAGTAGGTTCATATTGCATTACGCTGCCCATGTGGCTGATCTGCACACCGGAGCCGAT
Organism: Chitinophaga sp.; assembly: GCA_051958695.1. GTDB lineage: Bacteria > Bacteroidota > Bacteroidia > Chitinophagales > Chitinophagaceae > Chitinophaga. The sequence continues at coordinate 2,801 of JBQCFV010000557.1, forward strand.
GGCGTAATTGCCGGATTCGTCGAGAAGAAAATCCGCCAGGATGCCGTAGCTAAAATAAAACCTTCCGCTGTTGCGCTCCACACCGTTGTCCTGCGCTTTGAGGAAAGAAGCGCCGGGGTCCAGCTTAAAGCCGAGGCGCATCTTGCGGCCCGTTTTTTCCGACATTGAGCGGCTGAACGTGCGCTGGGCCTGCGCGGCCATTGAAAATACCAGGAGAGAACAAACGGCCAGTAAAGATTTCCGGAATAAATTGTTATGCAATATTTTTACCATCTCTAAAGTTTTAATGGGCGATGCAAAATTATAAGAATAAATTTTTCCCCGGCGTCTTATTCCTGGCCGGCTTGATAATTTCAGGTTGCGGCGGCGGGAAAGACGTTCCCGATGTAAGCCATATCCCGATCGACGTGAAGGTACGCCGGTTCGACGAGGCGTTTTTCCGCACCGATACCAATAACGTGCCCGCCGGTCTAAAATTGCTGGAAAACGATTATCCCCGTTTCGCCCCCACCTATTTTTCCCGCATCCTTGGCTTCGGTCCCTACTCCGATACCGCGCGGCTGCTGGCTTTCCAGGTGCGGAACTTTCTTGCCAACAAGGATTTCAGGGCGCTGCAGGATTCCGTGGAAAAACGATTCGAAAACATAGCTCCACTGGAAGACGCGCTCACGCAGGCTTTCAGGCTCACGAAATATTATGTCCCGAAATTCAAAGCCCCCCAAGTGGTGAGCTTCATCTCCGCCATCAGTAATTTTGGGGCAGTGGTAATGGATTCCACCGTGGGCATCGGGCTGGATATGCATATGGGGGCAGACTTTTCTATTTACCGCCTGCTGCCCGATTACCCGGATTATATTGTCCGTAAATTCACGCCGGCGTATATTCCCGTGAACGTGATGAAGGTGTTGCAGGAAGACCTGTACCCGCCGCACAACGACGGCGCGCAGCTGATCGCGACCCTGACAAACCTGGGCAGGCAGCAGTATTTTCTCGAAAAAGTGCTGCCGGAAACGCCGGAAGAGATAAGGCTCGGGTATACCAAAGCGCAGCTGGACTTTTGCGATGAGAACGAAGAGATGATATGGCAGTATTTTGTGCAGAACAAGCTGTTGTACACCACCGACTGGCAGGACATTATGCGGTACACCGGCGAAGGCCCGAGCACGCAGGGTTTGCCGGC
>JBQCFV010000558.1:0-2571 GCA_051958695.1 Chitinophaga sp.
TGAAGGCAAGATACTTGCGCGGAATCTGAGAGGGGAAAATCTTGCAAAACAGTTAGCTGTTCTGATAAAATAAAGTAAAACCCTGTTTTTGAGTCCATGACTGCGCCGGTTGATGCCGGCGCAGTTTTTTTTATTTGATGATCTCAATCTTCTGCCGGTCGATGATCACGTTGTTATTGTCCGTATCATAAAATACGAGGAGGTAGATACCGGCTGCGACGTGAGGCATGTGCACGGGCGTGTTGGTGGCGCTGATCTGGGTTTTGCCCAGCAACCGGCCGCTGAGGTCGAACATCTCCATCCTGATGAGGTTGCGGATGCCGAAAAGGTTCACGTAAAAAAGGCCGTTGCTGGGATTGGGAGAAACGGTGATCTTGTAAAAGTTGGGTACGGCGCGAATGGGCGAGTAGGCGCTGTCGCCGTTGCGGCTGACGGTTTTCAGGCGGTAATAGCTCCAGTTATCGTAGTAGTTGTCGTCGGTGAATTGATAGTCGCGGTTCACCTGGCTGGTGCCGGTGGGCGTTTGTGGCGGTATGACGGCGATGGTGCGGAATACGGGCTCGTTCTCGCGGCGGCGTTCCAGCTCAAAGTGCAGCACGTTCCGTTCCTGCAGGGAAAGCCAGGTGGCTTGCACCCAGCGGATGTCTTTCCTGAAGGCGTCGAATATCAGCGATACGCTGAAGCGTGGGGCAGGGGGTGCGCTCCTGGCGAGCAGGGAAAGGAAATGGTTATTGGAGGAAGCGAAACTACGGTGATGGATATACGCTTCCTGCAACGGCTGGCCCGTAGTGAAAGTGCCGGGGCGGGTGAAGCCGTCCGGTTGTATGGTATCCCATCCGTTTTGCGGGTTGAAGCGGGTGACGAAGCTGCTGTCGATATTGGCGGCGAAGCCTGCTTCTTGTTCGGGCGGGTTGTGCTGCAGCCATACCGTAACCGAATCCGCCGGGTGGGCCTGCGCGATATGCCAGGTTTTCAGCACGCGGCCGCTGTTCAGCAGCCCGCCGGTTTGCGCGTTGGCATATACGTTGTCAAATACCCTTGCCGCGAAAACATCTGCCGTTGCGCCGTTGTAACGTAATGCCAGCGGCGTGTAGCTGCCTGCGCCGGTACCGACGGGGAATACGATCTGCCCCGTCGGCGCGTTCACCTGTTTACGGTAAAGATAACCGCCATAGGGCGTGCTGCCGGTGATGATAAAACTTTTGTCGGAATATCCCGTGATGGTGCCGGTGGAAAGATCGCCCACGCTGATGTTCCAGCCGTTGAGGATGATGTGCCCGTTCTCGAAATGCAGGTTGTGCCGGATGCTGAGATCGCTCAGGTCCGCCAGCTGTACGCCGGAAGGGTTGTTGATGCTGAGGTTGGGGAAGCTGGCGCCGCTGCCGATGGAGGCGCTGTAGCCGCCGAAAACGAATTGTTTTTGTGAGCCGGTATCCCTTGGTTGCATGAAGCGGAAAACGCCTGCATCGGCGGGTTGCGCGGGGTTGTAGAAACGTTCGTCCGGCAGGCGGGCGCCTTCGGTGTTATGCCACATCGTTCCGTAGAACATGACCACGGAGCCGGATTTGGAGCCGAAGCGCCCGCGGTTGTCGACATTTCCGAAAATGGAAAGCGTGTCGGCGCGGTAGACCATAATATCGGCCCCCGGCGGGATGAATACGCCGGATTGTGCGCTGGCGGTGCGGCAGAGGATGGTCAGCGCCAGGAGGAGGTACAGTTTGAGGAGGGGTAATATGTTGATGTTTGGGTGCAAATTGGTTTGGATGAGTTTCCTTCAAATGGAGATGAACAACCCGTTTTATCAGTTTAATTCCCTTCCACTCGGATAAAAATTCGTGTATTCGTATCCGTATGCGCTATAAGGCCTTCGACCGTAGTGTTTAGCAATATCACCGAGGTCGTCTTGCTCTCCAGCACCCTGATCGTAACAGCAGTGCTGGTGTAGTCCGTTACAGTAACCAATGGTGCATTCGTCGCGTCACTGCCGCCTTTCGCCGTCAACTGTATGCTCAATACATTCGTCAACCCCAGGTTCGACGGAAAATTGATCGTTTGAATACCGGTTGACGTATTCGCCACATTCGCCACCCATATCTTCGTCACCGCATCCACCGCCGCCGTTCCGCCCGCCGTGCCGTTTGCACCCGCTCCACCACTGTATATCACCGGTCTTGCCGCCCTCACCACCTTCCCGTTCGCATCCACACCCAACGCTCCCGCACCCGCCGTAACAGAAGAAGCAGACGTAAGGTTCTCCAGCCGCAATCCTCCATCCCCCGCCACGCCCGTCGCGATATGTAGTTTAGTACTGGGCGCCGTTGTACCGATACCAACAGCCCCGCCAGCGGTAATACGCATGCGTTCCAGGTTATTGGTAATAAAAGGAAGCGCGAAATTGTTCACCGGCCCAAGTGAAGCGGCGCCGGCGAGCGTATTCCCGTTCAGCAGCCATCCCGTGGTGGGCGCAGGTATGGAAGCGTCCGTCATTTGCCGCCAGTAGCCGCCTTTGCGCACGAGGACGCTGCTGAGTGGCGTATAATATAGGATGGTGCCGTCAGGAGCAGTGGAAAG
>JBQCFV010000559.1:0-9821 GCA_051958695.1 Chitinophaga sp.
GGGTGCATATCATAAAACAGCCGGGCAAATATTTGCCCGGCTGTTTTATGATATGCACCCGAGACCGGGTCAAAAAAACATGTAAATTGGTCAAAAAGCATCTGGCATGGTTGACCGGCTCCGGCCTACATTTGAGCTGACTGTAAACGATCAAGGCATAATATTCCCGTAATGAAATTCGAGCGACTTATACTGGGTACTGCAGGCATTGGCGGCGTATGGGGAAAGATCTCTCCCGGCGCTTCGGTCGATGCTGTCCTGCAGGCGTTGGAGCATGGCGTAAAGGCGGTCGATACGGCGCCGGCATACGGGCACGCCGAAGCATTTGTTGGCGAGGCGCTGCAACAATGGAAAGGGACGGCGCCCGCGGTAAGCTCCAAAGTGGGCAGGCTGCAGGGTTTCACCGCGTACGACGGCCGCTACGACTACAGCCGCGACGCGATGTTCCGCAGTATCGGCGCTACGCTCGAAAAGCTGCGGCTTGCCTCGCTGGACGTGCTTTTTTTGCATGATCCCGCGCAGATACCCCCGGGAGAGTTCGGCGCGGCAATGGAAGTGATGTACGAGCTGAAAGAAAAAGGGTATGCGCGGGCAATAGGTTTGGGCGGCAACCCGCCGGAATGGGCAATGCCCTGGCTGGAAAAAGGCGCTTTTGACGTGCTGATGGAATACAACCGTCTTAACGCCAGCCATACGCCCGCAATGGAAGACACGCTGCCATTCTGCAACCGCGCGGGTACGCGGTACTTCGCCGCCAGCCCGCTGAACATGGGTTTTCTCGGCAAGTCCTATGCCTCGTTTACCAACAATCCCCCCGGATGGCTGCCCGCCTGCGATGTTCAGGCTGCCCGGCGGCTGAAACGGCTGGCGGACGCGGAAGGAATGCCGCTGCGCGCCCTGGCGCACCGTTTCCTGCTTTCCGTTCCATTTCATTTCAACATCGTAATCGGCCCCTCCGACCCGCAGGAGCTGGAAGAAACGCTCGGCGATTACGCAAACGGACCGTTACCCGCATCCCTTTACGAGAAAATATTGCATTACAGCAAGGAGATAATATCATGATGACAGCTATCAGCGACCAGGTATTCAATATTACCCGCGTTCATATCAACGTTCTGGAGCCCATACCGGCGGTAACGCCCTTCCAGGACGCCACCATGGGGCCTTTTCTCACGTTCGGCCTCGCCGTCATTACCCTGGAAGACGAAAATGGTTTCATCGGCGAAGCACCGGTGTTCAGCAGTTATACCAACATCCTCGAATCGTGTTTTCTGCCCATCCTGCTGCATAGCAGAGACCTGCCGTATACGGACCTGTACAGTAAGCTTTACTGGTCCATCCGCAACGAAGGTTTCCGCGGTGCGGCTGCCGCTATGCTGGGGCAGATAGACTTCGCTTTGCACGACCTGGCGGCAAGACGCGCCGGCCGCCCGCTGCACCGCTTCCTGGGCGCGGGCCGCGATCATGTGAAAGTGTATGGCAGCGGCGGCGGTACCAATTACAGCTATGCGCAGCTCGAAACGGAGATCGCCTATTTTCTCGAACGCGGTACGGATTGTTACAAAATGAAGATCGGCAAGGACTTTGGCGGCCGGCTGCAGGAAGATGCGGAAAGGGTGAAGTTCGTGCGCAGCCTGCTGGGCCCGGACGTGCGGCTGGCGGTGGACGTGAACCAGGTATGGAACGTAACGCAAACGCTCCGCTTCCTCGAACTGACCGCGGCGCAGAACATTGCATGGATCGAAGAGCCGGTGCATTCCGCCGGTATAGACGAGATCAGGTCGCTTTGCGAACAGTCGCCGGTAAGGGTTTCCTACGGCGAATCGGAGCGTACTTCGAGGTTGTTCCCCACTTTATTGGAGGCCGGTGTGCGGCACATGCAACCGGTGCCTACGCAGATCGGAGGGGTGAGGGAATGGGCGGAAGTGCGCGATCTTGCATATGCGGGCGGAGCGGATTTTTCCTCCGGAGGTTATTCGTTATATACCGCAGGTCTGATGGCTACCGCCGATGAAAATTGCCGCGTGGAATATTTATATTCCATTATGTTCGGCCTGGAGCGTTATTTTGCGGTGCGGCCGGAATGGCATAACGGCGGATGGAAGCTGCCCGCCATCGAGGGCGCGCCCGTGCGCGTGGATTGGGAATACTGGCGGCGCGCGGGAAAGATCACGCGTACCGCGCAATGGGAACCTTCGTCCGTAAAGGCATACCTGCCGAACGTTATTTTATAGAACCAAAACGCTTTTACTTGAATATAACGCTGGCGGGAGCCGATTACCTTGTATTGCTTTTGTATATCGTGGCTTTGATGGCCGTGGGTTTTTACCTGAACAGGCGGAGCAAGTCCTCCGGCCGCGACATTTTTCTCGGCGGCCGCTCGCTCAGCTGGTGGCAGATCGGTTTTTCGCTGTTCAGCGCCAACGCCGGGCCTTCCATGCTCGTGGGCTTTGCCAGCATCGGGTTCACGCAGGGCATGGTGGGCAGCAATTTCGAATGGCTGGCATGGGCGTTTATTTTTCTCATGTCCATGTTCTTCCTCCCGCATTACATTTCCACGAAAGTATATACCATGCCGCAGTTCCTGCTGGCGCGGTTCGGCAAACGATCCTATAATTTTCTCGTCATTTACAGCCTCATTTCCATCCTGGTAGTGTGGCTTGGCAGCGCGCTGTACGCGGGAGGACTGATCATTTCGCAGATATTCCGGATCCCGCTGATGCAGGCCGTGAGCATCGTGGCGCTCATCGCTACCAGCTTCACGGCCGTGGGCGGGTTAAAGGCGGTAGTGCGCACGGGTATTTTTCAATCCGCCGTCATCATTTTATCGTCGGTCATTCTTGTATATCTCTCGCTGAAAAAGATCGGCGGCTTGCAGGCGCTGGCGGACGCGGTGCCCGAACGGTACTGGCAATTGTTCCGCCCCGCCTCCGACCCGGAATATTCATGGGTGGCCATCGTGCTGGGCTACCCGGTGGTGGGCATTTATTACTGGTGCACGGACCAGACGATCGTGCAGAAAGTGCTGGCGGGTAAAAACATGCAGGAAGGGCAGTACGGCGCCATATTTATTTCCGCGCTGAAGATCATCATGCCGTTTATCTTTATTTTTCCCGGCCTTCTTTGTTATATTTTATACAGGGACGTTGCGCAGCCCGACAGCGCGTACATCACGCTGGTAAGCGGCGTAATGCCGCACGGCCTGCTGGGCCTCTGCATTGCCGCGCTGATCGCTGCGCTGATCGATACGGTATCTTCGGGGCTCAACTCCTTCAGCACCGTGTTTACGCTGGACGTGCTGGCGCGGCGCCGCGAAATGAACGATGCGGCAAAAAGAAGAACGGGGCAGTGGGTAACGGTGCTGGGAGCGGTGCTGGCGGTGGGCGTCGCGTATCTGTTCTCGCATTCGGGCAAAGGTTTTTTTGAGCTGAGCCAGGGAATGGTGTCCATACTCGCGCCGCCGCTGTCCGTTGTATTCGTCGGCGGCATTTCGTGGAAACGGGTGAACAGTACGGCGGCCGAAGTGGTGCTGTACGGCGGCGGGCTGGCCTGCCTCGCAGTAGGCGCATGCCATGTGCTGAATTTTCCTTCGGGGGATTTCTGGCCGCACTTCCTGCTGCTGTCGTTCTACCTGTTCGTGGCGATGGCTGTAATATTGGTACTGGTAACGCTGGTCACCAGGCCGCCGGTGATGCAGCCGCTGCCTTCCATCGTGCAGTCCTGGCGCGAGGGCGGCAAAAGCAGCGCAAGGGTATGGGCGCTTTGGGCGATGCTTGCGCTCGTGATGTTTGGTATCTATCTTTATTTCGGTTAAAAATCGGGCATATGCGTTTTATAGTATTTTTCACTGCTTTGCTGGCGGTTGTTTTTTTGTTTCCTTCCTGTCAGCACGAACGGCTGACGGAAAAGGTTTTTGTGATGCAGGTGAAACCGGGGGACGACAAGCTGCAGGAATACCTGGAATATCACCGTGCGGTATGGCCGGAAGTGGAGAAAGGTTTTGAGCATGCCGGTTACAGGCGCATACGGTTGCTTCGCAGTCATCATACGGTAGTGATGATCGTGGAAGTGCCGGAAGGGGCAGACCTCGGGGAAATGGGCAGAAAAGCGGAAGCGTCCGACAAACGCTGCGCGGAATGGAACCGGCTGATGACCGGCTACCAGGAAGGCGTTGCGGGCACAAAGCCGGGAGAGACCTGGACGGAAACGGAAGAGTTCTATCTTTTTGAAGGGAAATAATTTTATCCCGCCGTTTCGTACTGCCGCATAAAGTCCCGCGGCGAAAGCCCTTTCACTTCCTTGAAATGTTTATTGAAATTGGACAGGTTGTTATACCCGCTCATGTAACAGGCTTCGGTTACATTGTGTTTTTTCTCCAGCAATAGTTTGGCCGCATGGCCGATCCGCACTTCCTTCACAAAATCTGTCAGCGTACGGTTGGTGCGCGCCTTGAAGTACCGGCAAAACGCCGCCGGCGACATCGGCAGGATGTCCGCCACCGCTTTTAATGAAATTTCCTCGCGGAAGTTCCTGAAGATATAATCGAATACTTTGTTGATCTTTTGCGCTTCGCCTGAAGAGCTTACCGAATTATAATACGGGGAAGAAAGCACCTGCGCCTGCGGTGCGTTGGCCAGCAGGTCCAGCAGGCTGAGCATCAGCGCCACGCGCGCCATGCCGGTGGAGAACAGCATTTGCTGCATGATCATTTTCGCGGACTGTATCGTGTAGCCGGAAAAAGAAATCCCTTTCGCCGCCCTGTCGAACAGCTCGTTCACCTGCCGGGCTTCCGGCTTTTCCAGCAACGGCTGCCCGAGGAAGTCCGGGAAAAAATGAATGATGGTGGCCTGCGGCTGGATCATCGGGTCCAGCGTGGTGTAATATTGCCAGCAGTGCGGCAGGTAGCTGCCGAGCAATACCAGCTCCGTTCCTTCGAAATCCGCGATATGGTCCCCAATGAACCGTTTTCCGCTGCAATTCTCCAATAATGCGATCTCGAAATTAATATGAGATCTCAGCGCCGCGTATTTCTTTATTTCCAGTATTTCTGAACGGATGGTAAATGACTGGTCAGGCGGGAAAGTGAAATTTTCATAAATGTATTGCATACGAGCTTATCACATTGAAACTGGTTGCACTGTTATGCTGAAAGGAAATAAACGTCCTCAAATATAGTGAATTACACAACTTGATGGTACATGCCGCATCGATCCGGGAAAAATGAGGGCTGCAAAAAAAGCATAGTTAAAAGTCAAATTTAGGGTGGTGTAATGATAGTTATTGTAGGAATTTTATGTCATTGCCAAACACGTGGGATTTCCATTCCGCAGGGGAGCTATTGGTCATTTTTCCACCTATACAATTCCAATTATGAATCAATCAAAATTTATGTGCTGCATGCTGGGACTGCTTTTCCTGGCATTTTATTCCACCCGGTCGTATGCGCAGGAAAAAATCATTTTAAAAGGCGCCGTTTCCGATTCGGCGGGCATGGCGCTGCCGGGCGCTACCATCATCCAGCTTGGCGGAGAAAAAGCGAACGCCGTAGCCGATGGAGAAGGAAAATTCGAACTGAACGTTTCCCCCGGCGCGCGGCTTAAAATTTCCATGACGGGCTTCGAATCCCAAACGCTGACGGTATCGGGCGCTTCCATGCATATTGTGCTCCGCTATGCCGTTACCTCGCTGAAAGATGTGGTGGTAACGGGTTACGGCACGCAACGGAGAGATCTTGTGACCGGATCGGTAGCTTCGGTGAAAATGGATGAGGACCGCCGCAACTTTCCCACTACTTCAGTGGGCAACCTGCTCGCAGGCCAGGTGCCGGGCGTTTCCGTGTCCACGCCTTCCGGTATTCCCGGATCGAGCCCTTCCATCAGGATACGCACCGGCAGCTCATGGAACAGCCAGAACGTGCTGTACGTGATAGACGGCGTTATCAGTTCCACGGAAGATTTTAACAACTTGGCCCCGAACGACATCGACAATTTCTCGATACTGAAAGACGCGGCGGCGGCATCCATTTACGGTGCGCGCGCGGCAGGCGGCGTAATTGTCGTTACCACCCGCAGGGGCGCCAGCGGCAAAGCAAGGATCAGCTATTCCTTCAATACCGGTTTCTCCAAACGCGGCAAGAACGCGGAACGCACGAACGCCATCGAAACAGGGGAGATCTATAACCGCCTCAATCCCGGCTCCGCCACGCTTTGGTCGCAATCGGACTTCGATTATTTCAGCAAGATCAATAACGGGTGGGGATACGACCAGCTGAAGGAAGTATTCAACGATCCCAACGTAACCGCGCACAACCTGAGCGTGAGCGGCGGCAGCGACAAGATCAGGTATTTTGTGTCCGGCGCGTACATCAAGGAAGATGCGGTGATGAAAAACCTCAGCTTTGACAAATATAATTTCCGCGCGAACCTCACCGCCGATATCACCCCGCGGCTGGAAGCGTTCGCCGGCATTTCGCTGAACAACAATCTTACCTACGGTCCGCCCAGCTCGGCAGTGGCCGGCAATGTGAACGATCTTTACCGCAAGCAGCTGCTCTGGCAGCCCGAGCAGCCGGTATGGACGGACGGCGGCAATCCTATCGATTACGGGTGGATCGCCAATGTAGGCGCGGAAGCGCGCGGGGACGGCGGTTATATCAAACGCAACTGGCTTACGCCAAACATCAATCTCCGCCTGCAATACAAGGTGCCGGGCATCAGCGGGCTCACCGCTTCGGGCCGCTTCTCCAAAGGCTATGCCTACAACCGCTCCAAGTATTTCGAAAAACAATACGATATGTGGGTGATGAAGATCGACGGCGTGCGGCAGATCAGCACAAAGGACGAAGACAGGGTGGCGCTCAAACGCTCCTCGCAGATTGGCAAGAACTTCCTGCAGGAAGACTACAACTGGATGAACAATTACCTGCTCAACTTCCAGCTGAACTACGATACCACTTTCAACGGCCTGCATCACGTTCACGGTTTGTTCGTATTTGAAAAAGCGAACTGGGCCTCGGGCGGCATCGCTACGGGAAGGGATAATTTCCCCGTGTACCTTACCGACCAGTGGTGGGCTACCAGCGGCGACCGTGTGGATTCCTACAACGGCGGCAGCACCGAGCAGTCGAGCGGCCGCCAGTCGTGGGTGGGCCAGCTGGGATACGATTACGACGGCAAATATATCGCCGCCTTCAGCTACCGTTACGACGGTTCGATGAACTTCGCGGCGGACAAACGCTGGGGTTTCTTCCCGTCTGCATCCGCAGGATGGGTAGTGTCGCGCGAGAATTTCTTCAATAGCATAAAAGGTATCCAGTTCCTGAAACTGCGCGGTTCAGTGGGCATTACCGGCAACGACGCCGTAGGCGGCTGGCAATGGCAGCAATCCTATTCCAACGGCAGCAGCGCATATTTCGGGAACGAGGGCAAAACGAATGTGGGCATCACTTACGGGCCCATCGTGAATGAAGGGCTGACCTGGGAAAAAACGCTCAGCTACAATGCCGGCATCGACGTCAACTTCCTGGATAATTTTAACGCCACATTGGATGTGTACAAATCCAAAACGTACGACATCCTCGGCAAACGCATCGCTTCAGTACCGCCTACTTTCAGCCGCACGCTGCCCAGCTCCAATTACGGCGAGATGAATGCGCGCGGCATCGAATTTTCCATCGGTACCAAACGCAATGCAGGCGACTTTACCTACTATGTGAATGCCAACGTGGGCTACGGTGTGGCGGAATATACGATCCGCGACGAGAACGTGACCTATCCCTGGCAGAAAACGGTGGGCACCAACGCGAGCAGGGTAGTATCGCGCGTGGTAACGGGCATGCTGCGTACGCAGGACGATGTGAACGCGCTCCTCGCAAAGAACCCCGATTACAAATATTACGGCATCGCCCCGCAGCCCGGGCATCTGGTGTACGAAGACATCAGCGGCCCCGGCAACAAACCTGACGGCGTTATCGACGACTGGGACCTGGAAGTGCTGAAGCCGAACAATCACCCGGTGACCGCCGGCCTCAACCTCGGCGGCGAATGGAAAGGCATTGCCATACAGGCGTCTTTCGGCGGCAACTTCCACCAGTGGCGCATGATCAACAACCTCGTGGAAGGCAACGTGGAATGGAACCGCATGTGGCGCGACTGGTATACGGACGGCTGGACGGAAGAAACGCCCGACCGCACGCTGCCCCGCCGCTATTCCGCCAACGACGGCGCAAGGCGCGTGACCAACGATGCCAGCTCTTTCTGGATGAAAGACGCGAGCTTTTTCCGCCTTCGTTTTCTCAGCGCTTCGTATAACCTGCCTTCCGGCATAATAAATAAAGCGGGCATCGCCGGTCTGAAATTCTATTTCAACGGTTCGAACCTTTTTGTCATCAGCAAGTTCGGGAAAAACTATTACGACCCGGAAATGGCCGACGGCTTTACCTATCCCATCATGAAAGCATTCAATTTCGGGGCCATCCTGTCGCTGTAATCACCTAAACGATCAAACATGAAACTGCATAAAAGATTTTATATCCTGTTGCTTGTCGGCGCCGCGGCGGTGGCCGGCGGGCAGTCCTGCAAAAAAGGGCTCGACTACGAGAACAACAACAACCTGAACCCGGAGAACGTCTGGAAAGATCCTGCCATGATCAAAGGGTTCCTCAGCGATATTTACGGGCGCATGATGCCCGGCTGGCCGTTCAACGGCAACAGCTCCGACGAAGGCATCAGCACCATGCGCAGCATGCCGAACTATAACCGTGGCATCATTTCCGTGGCGGCCACCACCACTTCGCTGAACTACGACCAGATAGACCGCATCAACTTTTTCCTCGACCAGCTCGGCGAAACGCCGGCAGCGGTACTGCCCGCGGCCCTCAACGAACAATACCAGGGTGAAGCCAAATTCTGGCGCGCATGGGCGTATTGGGGCATGGTGAACAACCTGGGCGGCGTGCCGCTGATCCTGCATACGCAACAGGCGGACGATGTGGATGCCCTGTTCGTACCAAGGAACAAGACCTCGGAATGCGTCGCGCAGATCATAAAAGACCTGGACAGCGCCATTATGCTGCTGCCCGGCACGTATCCCAATGCCGGCGCGGATTACGGCCGCATTACACGGGTGGCCGCAATGGCCTTCAAGGGAAGGGTGCTGCTGAGCTACGCGAGCCCGCTGTTCAACCCGGGCAACGACGCGGCCCGCTGGGAAGCGGCTTACACTGCCAACAAAGCCGCGGTGGATTCCGCGAAAGCGCAGGGCCATATGCTGCACCCGGCTTTTAACAAAATATGGGTGGAAGAGCAGAACAAAGAGATCATCATGGTGAACAAATACCAGTATCCTAACCATACCAACAATTTCAACGGCGTGCGGCCCGAGCCGCTCACCAAAGACGCGTCTAACAACAACCAGCCGATCCTTTCGCTGCTGCTGGCTTTCCCGAAAAGGGACGGCTCGCCGATGCAGTTCGACCAGTCGCAGCTGGCGGACCCGGCATACAACGCGCAATTCCTCACCGACTTTTACACCAACCGCGACGACCGTTTTTATGCTACCGTCTTTTGCGGCGGCACGCCGTACCCCACGCCGGACGAAGTAGCGCCGATCTACGCGAAAGGCAACAGCTTCTGGAACGTATGGCGGTATGATGCGGGAGAGAACAGGTATGTGAACATCCTGAACGTGATCCATCCCGCTATGCCGGGCAACCCGGGCATTACGGGCTTTTTCCAGCGGAAAGGAGTGGACACGACCGTAACGGCGGGCCTTGGCGGCCAGGCGCAAACGGACTGGCCCGAGATACGTTTTGCGGAAGTGCT
>JBQCFV010000560.1:0-4833 GCA_051958695.1 Chitinophaga sp.
ACTTCGCGTTGCCCTTTTTATTATAGAACGTCTCGATATCGCCTTCCACCGCAAAATAGATCAGCTGGCCGATCGGCATGCCCGCGTATATCCGGACCGGTTGGGCGCAGGAGATCTCCAGCGTCCAGGTATTGCAAAAACCGACGTCGCCCTTACCCGCCGTGGCATGGATGTCGATCCCCAGCCTGCCGGTGCTGCTCTTGCCTTCCAGGAACGGCACATGCGCGTGCGTTTCCGTATACTCATGCGTTACGCCGAGATATAAAGTGTTCGGCTGCAGCACAAAACCTTCCTCCGGGATCTCGAAATGCAGGATCTCGTTATGCTTCCGGGCATCCAGCACCCGGTCCGCATACGTGGCGAGGTACTTCCCCAGGTGCACGTCATACGAATTGGTGCCCAGGTATTTGCGATCATAAGGGCTGATCACGATAGTGCCCCTATCAATTTCCTCTAAGATCCTTTTGTCAGACAAGATCATGATGCGTCAGTTTAGGTTTAGGCCGGTTGGGTATTTCCGATTAAATTCGCGTTTAATAGCGGCGAATTTATGGCTTTAATACGAACGATACAAATCGACCCCGCCACGAAGCTGGGAGTGTGGAAAATTGGTGAAGAAGAAGCGTTTTTCCGGTCGGCAGTCAACATAGAACCCGGCGTTCACCACCCCCACAAACGCCTCCAGCACTTCGCGGGCCGGTACCTCCTCCGCCAGCTCTTCCCAGACCTCCCCGTGAACGAGATCCGCATCCTCGAAAGCAGAAAACCGTATATTCCCGGAAATCCTTACTATTTTTCCATCTCGCATTGCGGCGACTTTGCAGCCGCCATCGTGAGCACCAGGGAACATGTGGGCATCGACATCGAGAACGTGCAGCCCAAGATCGGCCGTGTGGCGCATAAATTCCTCGCCCCCAGGGAGCAGGAGTTCATGTCGGCGCAGCACCGGCTGCCGCACCAGACCGTCTGCTGGTCCGCCAAAGAAGCGGTCTACAAATGGTACGGGCTCGGCGGGCTGGACTTCAAAGCCAATATGCAGCTGCAGTCCTTTCCCTTTCAGAGTACGGGTTTTATCACCTGCGACTTCCTGAAAGAAGACCGGATCGCCTGCCTCGACCTGCAATACATACTCGAAGACGGCCTTTGCCTGGCATGGACGGCGGGAGAAAGAAAACAAGACGCAACATGAAAATATTTCTGCTCGGCTTTATGGGTGCCGGAAAATCCTATTGGGGCAAGCAGCTCGCCATTCACTGGGACCTGCCGTATTTCGACCTGGACGATGTGATCGTTGAAAGGGAAGGCATGGCCGTTGCCGAGATATTCGCCGAAAAGGGCGAGAACTATTTCCGTGAGCTGGAAGGCCGCATGCTGCGCGAGCTGGCGCTGGATAACGATGCCTTCCTCATCGCCTGCGGTGGCGGCACGCCCTGCTTCAACGATACCATGGACTTCATGAACCAGCAGGGCGTTACCGTATGGCTGAACCCCTCCGTGCCCGTAATGGTGGAGCGGCTGCAGCGCAAGCAGGCAAAAAGGCCGCTGATCCAGGACCTTTCAGCGGAAGACCTCACGGCTTTCACCGAAAAAAAACTGGCCGAGCGCCAGCCGTTTTATGAGCCAAGTCAGGTGATCATCAGCGACGATGCGATATCTTTGGACACATTTGATAAATTGGTAAGGCATGCATAAAACATTTCTCATATGGGCGGCGCTGCTGGGCGCGCTGGCGGTTATTCTCGGCGCATTCGGCGCGCATAAGCTGAAAGAGCTGGTGCCGCCGGAAACGGTGAGCACTTTCCAGACGGGCGTAACCTACCAGTTTTACCACGTATTCGCCCTGCTGGCGGTAGGCATCCTCTACGCGCATGTGCCTGGCCCGCAGCTGGTTTGGGCCGGGCGGCTGTTCCTGATCGGCATCCTCCTGTTCTCCGGCTCGCTGTATGTGCTCACCCTCCTGAAAGCCACGGATACCGTAGGTTTGCGCGGCATCGGCGCCATTACGCCTATTGGCGGGCTGGCCTTTATCGGCGGATGGGTGATGCTGCTGCTGGGCATTCTCAAAAAATAACCCTTTTCAAAATATTGATTCCTATGAATAGAAAAGCGGCCCCATGCCTGCCGCTTTCCCTGCCTGTTGCCGTTTCCGCCCAGTATAAGGGCGCGATTACTGGGAAATGAGCATTCAAAAGCATTACCCTTTCAGGCACGCTGATAGTCCCCGCGGCGGATCGACCCGTTCCCGCCGTGATCCTCATTTCCGGTAGCGGCCCGCATGACCGCAATAAAAACGATGATGGGAAAGAAAACCTGAACGCCGCAGGCAACCGCAACGTGACCATAAAAGCCTTCCCCGGCCTCAACCATCTTTTCCAGCATTGCAAAACCTGCACGATGTTTGAGTACGGAGAGCTGCCCGAAACAATATCTACCGAAGTTCTTGCGTATATTCAGGAATGGATAGCCACTCAAACCGGGCTGAAAAAAAGCTGATCATGAAAACTGCCTTCTTTTTTTTACCGCTGATCTTTCTCTGCTGTTCCGCATTCGCGCAGGATACGGCT
This sequence comes from Chitinophaga sp., assembly GCA_051958695.1. GTDB lineage: Bacteria > Bacteroidota > Bacteroidia > Chitinophagales > Chitinophagaceae > Chitinophaga. The sequence goes on from JBQCFV010000560.1 coordinate 2,565, forward strand.
ATCGCGCGGTTCAAAAGCAGGAGCGTTACGTTCCATAATACGGCCGATTCCGTAACGCTCGCAGGTACGCTCACTTACCAGCATACCTACGAGCCCGCGCCGGCGATCCTGCTCATCGGCGGCTCCGGTGCAAACGACCGTGACGGCAAAGTGCTCGGGCATACGCCGCTGAAAACGATCGCGGAGTACCTCAGCGGAAAAGGCTTCACCGTGCTGCGGTACGACGAACGCGGGGTAGGGCAGTCCACCGGCGATGCGCACGGCGCGGACATGACTGATCTTGCGCGCGATGCCAAAGCCGCGCTGGCATTCCTCCGGCAGGACGGGCAGGTAAACCCGGAAAAAGTGGGCATCATCGGTCATAGCGAAGGCGCGGCCATCGGGCTGACGATCGCGGCGGAAGATCCCGCGCTGGCTTTTCTTGTGTCCATGGCCGGCCCGGGCGTGAACGGCGTGAAGATGATATTGTCGCAGACCGAAGCGATCTATCGCAATATGGGCATGAAAGACAGCATGGTGCAGGTAAAGCTCGCCGAACAAAAAGCGATGGCAACGGCCATCGTCGAAGAACGGGATACCGCGAAGCTGAAAGCGCGCGTTCTCGCCAATGCCAAAGCGCAATACGCCGCCAACCCGCAAACAAGAGCGGCCATTCCCGAAGAAAGGTTCTATGACGTGATGCTCCGTTCTTACACGAACCCGGAGTATATGTCCATCATCCGCTTTGACCCCGCAAAATATTTTCCCTCCGTGAAATGCCCGGTGCTGGCGCTTAACGGGGAAAAGGACATACAGATCGTGAGCGGCCCGAACCTGGAAGGATGGCGCAACGGCGTTCGCAACGTCACCGTGAAGGAACTGCCCGGGCTCAACCATCTTTTTCTTGAATGCAAGACCTGCAGCGTGCAGGAATATCTGACCATCAAGCAAACCATATCACCCGCCGCACTGGAAGAAATCAACCGCTGGTTGTGGCAAACTGCCGGGCGCAGGAAATAATTTTCCGCGATTGCCCCGGCAATAGTTAATTTTGATGTCGATTATGGCTGGTAACAAACTGAAATCAGAGAAGAAAGAACCAAAAAAGAAAAAAGAGCAACTGCCCGATCCGTCTACACTGAAGCCTGATAAAGAGCCTGAAGTGAAAGTGAAGGAGCTGGTGAAGGACGAGCGCACCCATAAAGTGATGGGCGCCTTTTTCCTGTTGCTGTCGCTCTATTGCTTTATTGCATTTACTTCTTATCTCTTCACCTGGGAAGAAGATTTCGATAAGGTGCACCGCTATTCCTCGCAGGTGCTCTTTATGCTGGAGATCGAAGTGGATAACCTGCTGGGCCGCCTCGGCGCGTTTACGTCCCACTGGTTTTTCTTCAAAGGTTTCGGCATTGCTTCATTCCTGTTCTGTTATTTCTTTTTTATCATCGGTATCAACTTCATCGTCGGCCGCCGCGTGTTCCGCATCTGGCGCAACGTGAAATACATCATCTTCGGCCTGCTGTTCATCAGTATGACGTTCGCCTTCCTCACCGGCGCTTCCGCCTTCCCCTGGGGAGGCGCAATGGGCGATGCGCTCAACCGCTGGACGGGCGGCTTTCTCGGCAAGACCGGCGAAGGCCTGCTGCTGCTGGTAACAGGGCTCAGCTGGGTGATCTGGCGCTTTAATGTAGATTTTAAATGGCCCGAGAAGAAACCGAAACCCGTGAAAGAACCATTTGCGGGATTTGGAGAGCCGGATGAAGAAGATGACGAACTCACTGCTCCCTTTGATACGCAGCCCGCGAAAAGCAATGCGATGAAGGGGGATGGAAGTCCTGTTACCGTAATACCGCCGGTGGAAGAAGAAACTTTCGAACAGGAATTGCAGCTGATAGAGAAGGAAGAAGAACCTGCCGCCAAAGCGATCACTTACATCCCGCCCGTGCCCGAACCGCCGGTAAGCGTGCCGGAACCTGAACCCGGGTCCGAACCCGAAATAGCATACACGCCTCCTCCTCCCAAAAAGAACGCAAAGACGGAAGACGTGGCGTTCGAGATCAAACCGGTGTACGAAGATCCTTCCGACGAAGAGGTGGAGGAGATCGTGCCCGTGCGCGAAGCCGTGCCGACAGACCCTTACGAGCCCACGCTCGATCTGCGGGACTACAAATACCCGGCGCTCGACCTGCTGGAGAACCATGGTTCCGACAAGATCGTGCAGGACGCTTCGGAGCTGGAGAAGAACAAGAACCAGATCATCGACACGCTCAAGAACTACGATATTTCCATCCAG
>JBQCFV010000561.1:0-2089 GCA_051958695.1 Chitinophaga sp.
GTTTTGAAGATATTTTTTGAAGGGAGGAAGCGGTTGTAATTCATTTAACAGATACCGGCTGAATTCACGGTGGCGGTCAGCCAGATCGTTGAACTGGATTTTTTCAAAATCCCGGCCGGCAATAAAAGATAAATACTCCCTGAACGAAAGACCCGGCAGGTTATATGTTATTACCCGCCTGCTAAGGTCAGCTTCGCCGCGATAAATATCAAGAGCGGAAGAAGCGGAAAAGATCACCTGCATCTCCGGTAGTCCGTCATAGATATTTTTCAGCTCTCTCGACCATCGGGCGTATTTGTGTACTTCATCCACCATCAATGTTCGTCCTCCCATGTTATACCAATCAGTCGCAGTTTCCAGCAGACTATGGTTGTAAAACCAGGTATGATCCGCAGTTATATATAATGCATGAGAAGGCAGTCCAAGGTCAAATTTCAGATGCTGTAATAGCAAGGTGGTCTTGCCGGCGCCGCGTGGGCCTTTGATGGCGATCATCCGCTGATTCCAATTAATTTTGGAATGAAGATGCCGCCGGAAGCCGTTGGAAACGTTTTTGAGCAAACGCTCCTGGAATGCTATTAATATTTCCATTTTGTCGATTGTAAAAGACAAAATTAAGTTGTTTTTGTCAATTTAAAAAGTCAAAAAATGATTTGTTTTGTCGATTGTAGAAGTCAAAATGATGAATTACTACTTAATATCTTGATATTTAACATCTTTTTAACACTTTTCAACGTGACAACGGACTGCTAATTGTGGTGAAACATCCATATCACGACACAAAATCTGAACGCCCGCCCGTTTTCTTCCGACAGACTGAACATTAGCCTCCCCACGCGTGTAATTCCTGAGTAACCCGGGCCTGTCTTGTTTCTCCCTCGACCCCCTCTTCAACCGTATTGCTGAGCTTAAACACGTTACTATGAAACCAGGCTTACTATTGTATTCCATTTTCTTATGGCTATTCCTGCAACCACCTCCCGCTTTCGCGCAGGTCATTACCGTGAAAGGGACGATCACGGGCACCGACGGAACGCCGATCCCCGGCGCGACCATCCAGGTGAAAGGCACTACCACCGGCACCGTGTCGCAGCCGGATGGCACGTACTCGATCAACGTTCCCGGCACCAATGACACGCTGCTGTTCTCGTACATCGGTTATGCGCAACAGGAGATACCGCTGGCTGGGCGCACCACGGTGAACGTGGTGATGGCTTCCTCCGCATCCGAGCTTGAACAGGTAGTGGTGGTGGGTTACGGCACCCGCCGCAAAAGGGACGTTACCGGCGCCGTGGGCAGCGTGCGCGGCGAGGAGATCACCAAACAGCCCGTGAATACCGCCACGCAGGGCGTGCAGGGAAAGCTGGCAGGCGTGCAGATCATCAGTTCCGGCTCGCCGGGTTCGCAGCCGCAGGTGCGCGTGCGCGGTACGGGCAGCATGCTGGCGGGCGCTGAACCGCTGTACGTGGTGGACGGTATTCTCACCAACGACATCCGCAACATCAATACCGCCGACATCGTGAGCATGGACGTTTTGAAAGACGCTTCCTCAGCCGCGATCTACGGCGTACGCGGCGCCAACGGCGTGATCATCATCACCACCAAACGAGGGCAGGCCGGTAAGATGGAAGTGAGCTACAACATGAACGTCGGCTGGCGGCAGGCCGCAAACCTCGTGAAAATGGCGAACGCGGAACAATACACCGCCTTTCTCGCGGACGCGGGCCCGCAGGTGACCATTCCTGATTTTGGCGCGGATTCCGACTGGTACGGCGAAGTGCTGCGCAAAGGTTTCCAGCAGACGCATAATATTTCCCTCTCCGGCGGCAGCGAAAAGTTCCTCTATTATTTCAACGCCGGTTATCTTACCGACCAGGGCATCGTGCGCAACAACCAGTACGACCGCTTTACCATCCGTTCGAACAACGAGTGGAACATCGTGGAAGAGAAGCTGAAGTTCGTTACCCAGATGTCGTACATGCACAACGAAACCGACTTCGTGCAGCTGGACGATATCTACACCAACACTTACCGCGCCGCGCCGGTGGTCCCCATCATGCGCGACGGCAAATACGGCAATACTTCCGCC
>JBQCFV010000562.1:0-6518 GCA_051958695.1 Chitinophaga sp.
AAACCACCACCGCCTTTGGCACCGTCAATTTCTGGGACTGGGATTTTGGCGACGTGAGCACGCAAACGGATTATTCGCCGATGCAACACCCGGAGTATACCTATCCTTCCACCGGTCAGAAAAACGTGCGGCTTATCACGCATAATTCCGTGGGCTGCAAAGACACGTTGGTGCAGCCAATAACGGTGCTCGACAAACCGCCCATCCGCCTCGCGTTCCGCGATACGCTCATTTGCCCGCCCGACCCCCTGCAGCTGCGGGCGGACGGTACGGGCACGTTCACCTGGAGCCCGGTGGTCAACATGACCGGCGCCAATACCGCCACGCCGCAGGTGAACGTAACCGCCGACACGAAGTATTACGTCGATCTTGATTACGACGGCTGCCTGAACCGCGATTCCGTGACCATCCGCGCCGTAAACCGCGTAACGCTCGCATTGCCGCCTGACACGGTGATCTGCCTCGGCGACGCCATCATGCTGCGCCCCGCATCCGACGGCCTGCTGTATACCTGGACGCCCGCCGCAAGCCTCAGCAACGCCGCGCTCAAAAACCCGCTGGCCACGCCCACCGGCAATACGCAGTACGTGGTTACCGCATCCATCAGCAACTGCACGGCCACGGACGACATCACCGTCAGCACCGTGCCCTACCCAAGCGTTGACGCCGGCCCCGATACCGTGATCTGCTTTGATACCTTCGCCACCCTGCATGCCGCCACGGACGGCAGCGCCTATACCTGGAGCCCCCTGCTTCCCCCCACGCTGGAACCGGTGATACGCCCCGCCGCAAGCACCGCATACATTCTAACGGCCACGGACACACGCGGTTGCCCCAAACCATCACGCGATACCATGCTCGTAACAGTGCTGCCAAAAGTGAACGCCTTCGCCGGGCGGGACACTGCCGTGGTGCTCGGGCAACCTTTGCAGCTGAACGCCAGCGGGGGGCTGCAATACAGCTGGTCGCCCGCGGCGGGATTGTCCAACCCATTTATCCCCGACCCCGTGATCACCTTCCATTCGCCCACGCGCGCCATCCGTTACAGGGTGCTGGTGCAGGATGAAGCCGGTTGCGCGGATTCCGCGTTCATCAATGTAAGGGTGTACAACACCATGCCGCAGGTGTTCGTGCCCACCGCCTTCACGCCAAACGGCGACGGCACAAACGATTTTCTCCGGCCGGTCGCGGCGGGCATCCTGGAAATAAAATATTTTTCCGTGTACAACCGCTGGGGGCAGCTCGTATTTACCAGCAGCAAAAACGGCCACGGCTGGGACGGGCGCATCAACGGCGCGCCGCAATCCAGCGGCGTGTACGTGTGGCAGGTGATGGCAGTGGACTATCTAGGCCAGGACTTCTATCTCACGGGTACCGCCGCTCTCCTCCGGTAACGCGGCGTCTTTGAAATTCCTACCTTCGCCGTATGCGCTCAAAAAACAACCTTCCCGTTTTCGGCATCTCCGACATCTGCGTGCCGCTGAAAGCCGAAGTGTTCAGCCTCTTCCGGCACGAGCAGCAGGGAAAGGCCAGTCTTCCGCAGGCGCATAAGCACAACTTCGACATGCTGCTGATCGTTGCCAAAGGCGGCGGTACGCACACCATCGATTTTACGAGCTACGACGTGGGGCCGCGCTCCATATTTTTTCTTGCGCCGGGGCAGGCGCATAGCTGGGAGCTGCATCCCCGCACCACCGGCTTCCAGCTGCTGTTCGGGCCGGAGTTTCTGTCGGATGGGCCGCAGCAATGGCCTTTCTTTTCCTTTTCTTCCAGTCCTTATCTTCAATTACCACCCGCAGAATTTGACGAGATCATCCGGGAAACGGAAAACATCGAAAAAGAATACGCGCTGGCGGACAGGCTTTCCGTGCGCATTATCGGCAACCGTCTGAAAACGCTGCTGGCATTGCTGGAGCGGCATTACGACGCGCAACATCCCAGCGGCAGCCAGCCGCCGGTGCGCCGCATGGTAAAACAATTCCTGGAGCTGCTCGAAAAACATTACAAGGACGAGGCGACCGTAGAGTTTTACGCGGGCAAACTGCATGTAACCCCGCAATATCTCAACATCGTCTGCAAAAAAGAAACCGGCATCACCGCCGGCACGTGCATCCGCCAGCGTTTGCTGCTCGAAGCCAAACGTCTGCTCACGCTTACCGGGCAGGACGTAAAGGAAATTTCCTTTGAGCTCGGGTTTTCCGATACATCCTATTTCTCCCGTTTTTTCCGCCGCTACACGGGGCAAACACCGGTGGCTTTCCGGCAGCATATTCAGAAAGTACCGGGATCGGCACAATAATACCCGCCCTTCCCTTTCGCGTCTCCGTAACTTTACACATGCATATGAAACTGCTCATGATATCGCTCATGCTTTGGCCTTGCGCCGGCATGCGCGCAACAAAAAACAGGACCGGAAATGAAAGAGACACCATTACTGAACGCAGCAACGGCAAACGACACCATGGCGATACAAACCGCGCTGGCAGCAGGCGCCAGCACCGAAATACGCGACAGCGAAGGCAGAACGCCGCTGATGCTGGCCGTTTACCGCAACAATACCGCAGCGGCGCGCCTGCTGATCGCGGCGGGAGCAAACGTAAACGCGCAGGACAAAATACTGAACTCGCCGTTTTTGTACGCCGGCGCTGAAGGTTATACGGACATCGTACAGATGTGCATGCGCTCCGGCGCCGACTACACGGTATTCAACCGTTATGGCGGCTCCGCGCTGATACCTGCCTGCGAACGCGGTCATGCTGAAACGGTGGCAGCTTTGCTAAGCGATAAAAAATTTCCCATAGACCATATCAACCGTCTCGGCTGGACGGCGCTGCTGGAAGCGGTGATACTCGGCAACGGCGGCAAGCGTCATATAACAGTGGTGAAGATGCTGATCGCGGCAGGCGCGAATGTGAATATCGCTGATAAAGACGGCGTTACACCGCTTGCGCATGCGCGCAATAAAGGACAGCGCGAGATCGAAAAGCTGCTCTCCGGCGCCGGTGCGAAATAAGCGCAGTGGCGGAAGAAAATAAAAGGCCGCTTTTCAGAGCGGCCTTTTTTGTGCGATGTTATACAAACTAGTTTGCATTGAAATTCTCATTTTGATCGAATGGCTCTTATCCGTAAATTTATACAGGCAACCTTACGAACATAGCCCCGACTAATCATTTGTTGACACCGGTAGCAGAACACCAGAACATGAAAGTACTTTCCCTCGTTGCTTCGATCATTGCGACAGGTACCCACGGCCTCACCGATGAGCAAAAGCAGAGAATACGCATCAACAACGCGCTATGCCTTACAACGGGTGTACTTGCCATCGTTATGGGTTTTATTTTCTGGGCGGTTACAGACAGGCTGCAGCTACTGATCCCCGCCATCATCGACGGGCTTGGCTTTTTTTTCATCATTTACCTCAACCATCTGAAAAAACATGAGGCGGCCGCTATCAGCATGATCGGTTATCATGCTTTGTGGATCGTTTATTTCGGGGCATTGCTGGGCGGGCGGGAAGAAGTGGTGCTGGCGCTGCTGTTTATGATCAGCGCGACGTATATCGTGTTTAACAGGCGAAAGTCTATCCTGATCTGCTTCTGCATTACGCTCGCCGGCCTGTTCGTGACCGAATTTTTTTATTACAGCCGCATCATCGAGCCGATCCCGCTTTCGCATAACGTCGCATTTTTTATACGCTGGATGTGCATTGCGTTTATCCTTACGCTCAACACCGTGTGTATCCTTTTCTACAAGAACACGGCGGGCAGGCTGATGGAGGCGTTGAAAGAAAGATCGGCGCAGCTTGAAAAAGCCAATCATGCCCGAAAGATATTTTTGCAGGAAACGAGCCATGAGATCAGGAACCCGCTGAACGCCGTTTTTGGCATCGTACAGCTGATGCGGCTCGACCTCAAAAACGGGAGAACGCAGGAATCGCTGCCCGCGCTGGTGGACAATCTGTACGTGGCCACCTTCAACGTGAAAGACATCATCAACAACGTGCTGGAACTGTCACGCATTGAAGCGGGCCAGCTGGACGAAGTAAACCGGAAGCATGTGCATATCCGTCATCTTCTGCAGGGTATCGCCGGCATTTACGAATACGTGGCCGTTACCAAATCGGTGGAGCTGAAGCTGCATTTCAACGACAGCATGCCCGATATCGTTTTTACGGACGATACCAAACTTTCGCAGATCGTGAACAACCTGCTGCTCAACGCCATCAAATACACGCGCAACCAGAGCGTTATCACCATCGATTGCGGGGTGCGCGACGACAGGTGGTACATCAGCATTACGGACCAGGGCGGCGGGCTGGAAGCCGAAAAGCTGCGGGCCATTTTTCATTGCCTGCACGCGGACAGAAATTCCTTTATGGAAGGAACGGGCCTGGGACTGCATATTTCCAGGCATTTCGCGGAGCTGCTGAACGGCGGCATTACGGTAGCCTCGCTGGAAGGCATCAGCACCACCTTCACCGTATCATTTCCCGCGAAAGACATCGTGAGCAGACATACCCCTTCCGCCCAACGCGCAGCCCCCGCGCCGAGGCAGTTTGCAGGCAAACGCATCCTGGTGGTGGAAGACGATAAAATGAACCAGGCCATCCTGCGCAATTTCCTGCAAAACAATGGCGCCGCCGTAACCCTGGCGGCCAACGGCATCGAAGGGCTGGAAGAGGCAAGGGCCGGAGCCCCGCATCTCATCATCCTCGTTTCCCACATGCCAAAAATGAACGGCCGCGAAATGCTCTTCCATCTCAAACAGGACGAGGCCCTGCGGCATATCCCCGTCGTGATCGCTTCTGGCGACGCGTTTACCGAAACGGCGGCGCTTTTTATGCGGGAAGGCGCCAGCGACTACGTGATCAAGCCGATCGAGTTCACGGCGTTAAGGCAGGTGCTGGACAAGCACCTAAACAACAGTTTGCTCGTGAATGAAGCGTCGGTTTGATCTCCCAATTTATTCCTCCCCTACTCCTAATCCCGCCCGGATTTACTAAATTTAAGTCTTAATCTTCCCAGTCATGAAACTAAAAGCTGCTATCCTTTGTCTTTCTTGCGCGGCCCTTCCACTGTCGCGCCTTTCCGCCCAATCGGCCTCCCTCGAAAAAACATGGACCTCGGACACCTCGCTCCGCGTGCCCGAATCCGTTTATTTCGACGCCAAAAGCAACACGCTTTTTGTCGCCAATATCGACGGGCAGCCCTGGGCCAACGACGGCCAGGGGTTTATCTCCAAAATGAGCCCGGACGGTACAGTGACCGACCTGCATTGGGTAACGGGCCTCAATTCCCCCAAAGGCATGGGCATACACGGCAACCGCCTGTATGTGGCCGATATGGCCGAAGTGGTGGAGATCGATATCGCTAAAGGCGAGATCGTAAAAAGGCACGCCATCCCCGATGCCGTGAACCTGAACGATCTCAGCGTAAGCCCCAAAGGCGTGGTATACTTCACCGATTCAAAAAAGAAAAAAGTGCACACCCTCATCAACGGCAAATCTGCCGTGCTGCTGGATAGCGCCAAGAGCGGCCTGAAAGGCCCGAACGGCGTGCTGTACCGTCCTGACGGACTGCTGGTGCTGGACGCCGGCGCCGTGTTCCGCGCGGGTAAAGACGGCAGGCTCACCAAGCTGGCGGATGTTACCCGCGGTACGGACGGCATCGAGCATGTGCAGGGCGACGAATATATCGTGTCCTGCTGGCAGGGCGAGGTGTTTTACGTGAACGTAAAGACCGGCACCGCCACCAAAATGCTGGACACCCAGTCCCAGAAACTGCAATCTGCAGACATCGGCTACGACGCGAAGAAAAAGATCGTGTACGTACCGACCTTTTTCGGGAATAATGTTTCTGCTTACCAGTTGAACATAACGAAGTAAATTTACGCTTCCGGGCCGGCAGTCAGCCGCCCGGAAGCCGCTTTTACCCGAATGAGAGTCATACATCTGCTGGCAGCCATATTACTGGGTCTCAGCGCAGCCGCGCAACAACCCGAGCACGCCTATACCTTTTCCCATATCACCATGGAGGACGGTTTGGCCGGCAACCACGTTTCCGCCATTCTCCAGGACAAAAAAGGTTTTATTTGGATCGCCAGCACCGCCCTGCAGCGGTTCGACGGCGAAAATTTCCTCACCATTTCCAATTTCGACCGGCTGCCCGGTTCCATTTATTACGAAGACATCGCCCTGTTTGAAGACAAGCGCGGCCGCATCTGGATGGGCACGCCGGAAAACATCCGCGTATACGATCCTATTACGGCGAAAGTAGCCGTAGTGCCGCTGGAGCCCGGTGTAATGCCGCCCGGCGACTTCCGCTGCCACGCCTTCCTGCAGGACCATAACGGCACACTCTGGATCACCACGGGCGCAGGCCTTTTGCAGCTCGACGAACAACGCCACCGCTTCCGCAAAGCGCCCGGCATACCCGACAGCCTCCGCCGCCGCATGCGCAGCGCCATTTTCGAGGATGCTTCCGGCCGGCTCTGGCTCAGCGGCATCAATGAAATGTACA
>JBQCFV010000563.1:0-3287 GCA_051958695.1 Chitinophaga sp.
CGGAATAGTCGAAACCGGGCGTGAGCGCGGTGTTGAAGGCGGACACCTCGGGATCGAAGCCGGTGTATCTCGTCCAGGTGAAAAGGTTCTGCGCGGAGGCGTACACCCGCAGGCTGTTCATCTTCAGCCGCCGGATCATGCTGCCAGGGAAGTTATATCCCAGCGCTACGGTCTTCAGTCTCAGGTACGAGCCATCTTCCACGAGCCGGGTGGAATAACCGAAGTCCGTAGGCCCCTGCCCGTTCGTGCGGTAATAAATGTTGTTCTGATTTTCAGGCGTCCAGCGGTTTTTGTAAGTGGCGAACATGTTCTGGTGCATTCTTCCGCCGCCTTCAAAAATGATGCGGTTGGCGTTGAATATTTCCTGCCCCGTGGTGAACTGGAAAAACACGTTCAGGTCAAACCCTTTCCATGAAAAATTATTGGTGAAGCCGCCGGTGTAGTCCGGGTTCGGGTTGCCGATCACGGTGCGGTCTTCCGTGTTCACCACGCCATCTCCATTCATATCCTTGTACTTGATATCACCCGGCTGCGTCAGCGCGCGGTTGGTGCGGTAACTGGCCACGTCGTCTTTCAACATGTATTTGCCGGGGCTTGTTTCGTCGAAATCACTGTACTGGTAATTGCCTTCCCATATATAACCGTAATACTGCGCAATGGGCGCGCCCGTTTCCGCGATGTACAGCGGCACTTTGCTGAAGTCGAGGTTCCATGTGAGGATAGACAGCAGCTCCGTCTGTTTTTCTGCGAGCTGCAGCAGCCGGTTCCGGTTGAAGGAAATGTTGAAGCCCGCGTTCCACTTAAACGCCGTCTTTGTCAGTATCTCGCCGTTGAGCGTCAGCTCCACGCCGGTGTTCTGCACCTTGCCGATATTTTTGAACGCGCTGGTGAAGCCCATGGACATCGGTACTTTCGCGTCGAGCAGCAGATTGTAGGTTATTTTTTTGTAGACGTCCGTTTCGAGCGTGAGGCGCTGGTTGCAGAAACCGAGATCCAGACCGATATCGCTCTGGCGGGTGCTTTCCCACTTCAGGCTTTTGGTGCCCAGCTCGGAAAGGATGGCGGCCTTTTCGGGCAGGTTGTCGAAGCTGTAAGCGGTGGCCGCGGGCAAGGTGATGGCGGAGAGGTACGCAAAGTCGGACACGCGGTTGTTGCCCGTTACGCCGTAGCTCATGCGCAGCTTGGCGTTGGATACGAAACGCAGGTCTTTCATGAAGTTCTCTTCGTTGATGCGCCAGGCCACGGAGCCGGAGGGGAAAAAGCCCCATTTGTTGCCGTCGGAGAAGCGGGACGAGCCGTCCGCGCGGAAAGAAGCGGTGAGCAGGTATTTGTCGCGGTACGTATAGTTCACCCTGCCGAGAAACGATGCAAGCGCGGACGATGATGCGCCGGAGGTCACCGTTACCGGCGTTCCCTCGCGCAACCCCGCTACGCCGAGCGCCTCGTTGGGCACCATGTTCGCAGAGTAGCCGCCCACCGAACGGTTATTGCTCTGCACGGTAAAACCGGCCACGGCGTTCAGCCGGTGAAAGCGGTTCAGCGCTTTGTTGAACGTGAGCGTGTTCTCATTCAGGTAGCTGTTCCTTTCGGTATAGTTCACGGAACCGTTCACGCCGTAATTCATCCCCGACTGCGTGAGCGGGCTGCCCTGGGCGGTTTTGCTGTTGTTGAAAGATTCCCTTTTGATCTTTTCCTTCGTCATGCCGCCGGTGACGCGCAGCTTCAGGTATTTGCCGAACATGTACTCGGCGTACGCGTTTACGATGGTAATGTCCGAAATGCTTTTGCGGTGCTCGTTCTCCACGGAGTACAGCGGGTTGAAACGCAGGTCGGAAAGACCGTCCACCACATCGTCCACTTCCTCGTCTATCAGCGTGGAGCCGGAGCTGCCGGTTACCGGCCGGTAACCCCACACGCTGTACATGAGGTTGGTGGAATACACCGCTCCCCTGCCGGTGGCGGGCGTGGTGCCGAACTTGTTCAGATGGCTGAGGTTGGCGTTCACGCCCACCCTGAAATGATCGTTGATGGTCTGCTCCAGGTTCAGCCGTCCCTGGAAGCGGTCGTAACCGGTGTTTACGATCACGCCGTCCTGGTTGAGATAAGAGCCGGAGATGGAATATTTTGTCGTTTTGGTGCCGCCGGTGATGGAAATAAAATGGTTCTGCATGGGCTGCACATGAAAGATCTCGTCCTGCAGGTCAAGACCGGGCACGTGCCGGTAGCTTTCGATGGTCTTGCCGTCCGCAAGATAAGCGGGATTGGCCAGCGCGCTATCGCGCTCCACCTGGTATTTTACAAATTCGTAGGGGTCCAGCAGCTCCATTTTGCGGATGTTCTGCTGGATGCCGTAATAGCCGTTGTAAGTGATCACGGGCGGGCCTTCCCGGCCTTTGCGGGTGGTGATGATCACCACGCCGTTGGCGCCCCTCGCGCCGTAGATGGCGGTGGCGGAGGCGTCTTTCAGCACTTCGATGCTGACGATCTCCGCCGGGTTGATCGCGTTGTTGTCCGGGCTTTCCATCGGGAATCCGTCCACCACGTAGAGCGGCGAATTGTCCTGCGTTACGGAGTTGTTGCCCCTGATCACGACGCTTATTTCCGCGCCGGGCTGCCCGTCGGACGAGCTGACCTGTACGCCCGCCACGCGGCCTGCGAGCGCTTCTTCGAAGGAACGTACGGGCGCTTTGTGAAATTCTTCCATCTTCACCGACGCGATGGAGCCGGTGAGATCGCGCCGCTGCGTTTCACCATAACCCGTTACCACGATCTCTTTCATGGCCGATGCCGCGGGCGAAATGCGCACGAGCAGTTCAGGCCCCGTCACTACCGTTTCCTTTTTTTCATACCCGATAAAGCTGATCACGACCACCGCTCCTTTTGCCGCGGCGATCCTGAAACTACCGTCTTCACCCGTTACGGCGCGGGCGTTGCCGCCTTTCACCATCACCGACGCGCCGGGCACGGCCTCGCCGTTCTCATCGTCCACCACCCTGCCGGTGATGGTGCTGTCCGCTTTCGGCGGCGGCCTTGTTTCCTTTTTGCGGATAATGATCATGCGGTCCGCGATGTAAAAGCTCAGCGGCAGACCGGCCAGGCATTGCTGCATGGCCTGTTTTACGGTTACGTTCTTTACCTCCAGGTCGATCCGGTCGATCTTGCTGATGAGGTCTTTGTCGTACATAAAATCGTAACCGCTCTGCGCGCGGATGAGCTTTAGTATCTTTTCCAGCGGCGCGTTCTTTTCATGGATGGTGATGTTTTGCGCGTAGCCCGTGGCGGCGCTT
>JBQCFV010000564.1:0-3457 GCA_051958695.1 Chitinophaga sp.
TCACCGTTGCGCGGCGGCGACGAAAAGGCATGGACAGCCGCTTATACCAAAGTGCGGCAGCAATGGCTGGCCACGCATAAAAAGAAGATCCTCCACCCCCCGGTATACCGCACCAAAACGTTCCTCGACCAGATGAGCAAAGGCAACTGGATGCTGGACCAGGCGGTGACCACGCAGGGAAAGACGATCGTGTAGCGAAGAACGTTGCCGGGATTTGCGCCTGCATGCGCAGGTTGCCGTCGCCTGATGTTTTGCCCGTGACGAAACGGGCCGCCGCCGCGCCACACATCCAATATCTGCGCCCGGCTATGCGAAATTTGCTATTTTAGCTCCCTGGACCAATGATCTGAATATGAGAAAATCAATCGTCCCGGCGCTTTTCATCCTGCTGGGAGCTACTTCGGCCATGGCGCAGGCAGACCGCTGGCAGCAACGCGTGAAATACGCCATGGACATCCGGATGGACGTCAAAAACCACCAGTTTACCGGCAAACAACGGCTGGAGTATACCAACAATTCCCCCGACACCCTCTTTCACGTGTTTTACCACCTGCAATGGAACGCCTTTCAGCCCAACAGCATGATGGACGTGCGCAGCCGCGAACTGGGCAAGATCATTATCGGGAAAGATTCCAAAGGCGTGGACAGGCACGACTGGGACAGCCGCGTAACCGACCGCATCTCCAAACTGCAGCCGGACGAGATCGGTTACCAGAAAGTGCGCTCGCTCACGATGAACGGCCGGCAGCAGGAATACAGAACAGAAGGGACCATCCTCGTCGTTGACCTCGACAAACCCATCCTGCCAAGGTCCACCGTTACGTTCAACATGGAATTTGACGCGCAGGTACCCGTGCAGATCCGCCGCAGCGGCCGCAACAACAAGGAAGGCGTGGACTACTCCATGTCGCAGTGGTACCCGAAAATGGCCGAATACGATTATGAAGGCTGGCATCCCACGCCTTACATCGCCCGCGAGTTCTACGGCGTTTGGGGCGACTTTGACGTAAAGATCACCATCGATAAAAAATATGTGCTGGCCGCTACCGGTTACCTGCAAAATCCGCAGCAGATCGGTTACGGTTACGAAGCAAAAAATTCAAAAGTGACGCGCCCGGCGGGCAATACGCTCACCTGGCACTTCAATGCGCCGAACGTGCACGATTTTGTGTGGGCGGCCGACCCGGATTACAAACACATCACGCAGCCGGTAGACGGCTTCACCGCGCATTTCTTTTATATCGAGAACGACACTACGAAAAACACCTGGCCGCAGCTCGCCGCCATGATAACCAAAGCGTACGAGTACATCAAAAAACATTACGGCGCTTACCCGTATAAAAAATATTCGTTTATACAAGGAGGGGACGGGGGCATGGAATATCCCATGGCCACGCTCATCATAGGCAACGGCACCATGAAAGGCCTGTACGGCGTAGCTATCCACGAGTGGATGCATAGCTGGTACCAGGGCATGCTTGGTACCAACGAAAGCCTGTATCCCTGGATGGACGAAGGCTTTACCACCTTTGCCGAAGACAATACCATCGGCCACACCATCGATTCGCTGGACGGCAAATGGCCGCACGCACCCAGCTACCGCAACTATTTCGCGCTGGTGCGCAGCGGTTTTGAAGAGCCGCTCAGCACGCATGCCGACCATTTCAACACGAACTACGCCTACAGCATCAGCTCGTATTCAAAAGGCGCGATATTCCTCGAGCAGCTTGGCTACGTGATCGGCGCGGCCAACCGCGATGCGGGCCTGCTGCGGTATTACGACGAGTGGCGCTTCAAACATCCCAACGCCAACGACTTCATCAGGGTGATGGAAAAACAGAGCGGCCTGCAGCTGGACTGGTACCTGGAATACATGCGCAACACCACCAAACACATCGATTATGCGCTGGACAGCATTTATGAGACCAACGGCAAAGCCACGGTGATACTGCGCAGGATCGGCGAGTTCCCTATGCCGGTAGATCTGCAGGTAGAGCTGAAGGACGGCAGGAAAGAAATGCATTACATCCCCCTGACCCTTATGTTCGGCAACAAACCCGCCGAGAACGCGGATGAAAAACGCATCGTGCATGACGGCTGGCGCTGGACGCATCCTACCTACACCATCACGCTGGACGTGCCCGTGAGGGAGCTGCGCAGCATCGACATCGATCCGAGCATGCGCATGGCGGACATTGACAGGAACAATAACAAGGCAGTAGCGCCGTAAGGCGATCCACTTTATAGAAAAAAAGGTGTGCCGGAAATCCGGTACACCTTTTTTTATCCGGTGAATTTGGTTCGCGAGATATCTTTTGCAGGGCTGAAAATTTTATTGCCCGCTTTGAATGTGCTTTTTTCGCGCTACAGGTTTTCAAAATATTTCCTTGCCGTCGCTTCCCCGTCAGCCACCATCTTTTTCATTTCCTGCGGATCGAAGGTAAGTCCGCCGGGCCCGCCGTTGAGCGGCTTTTCAGGTCGGATGACATGCAGCTTCAGATCGGTCTTCCCGAGAAAAGGATTGTCGAACGGGATGTCGAAAAACGATTCGATCTCCTTGTTCTTCATACCCGCTTCCTTCATTTTTGTTTTGACGGCTTTGATGTATTGCAGGCTGCGGTTCACGTATTTCGGCATGCGCAGGTCGTTCACCGCCACGTCCATCGTAAACCAGTTCATCGTCTGCTGCAGGATCTCAAAAGGGCTTTTGAATTGATGCCCGGTCGTTTCCGGATTTTCGGGCGTGAGCAGGATGGCGTAGATCTCAGTGGCGCCGGTATCTATGGCAAGGTCTACCGGGGCGTATTCGCGCAGGCCGCCGTCCACGTACTGCCAGGGCTGGTTTTCGACTACCGGGAATGGCGGCATGAACACGGGCTGGCAGGCGGAGGCGAACATCGCGCGGCGGAAAGTGCTCGCGTCCTGGATGCGTATTACGTCGTATTCCGGCGAGGTCATGGGCAGGTCGCTGGTGGTGAAGTAGGTGATGCGGCCGGTTTGCAGGCAAACGGTGGTGAGATACAGCGCCCTGCCGCTGTCCAGCACGGACTGGTACATCTGGTCGGTGAACGTTTTTTTGATCAGCAGGCTGAGCGGCTGCGCATCGAAGAGAGAGTAGGTGTCTTTCCCCGCGAAGCGGTTGATAACGTTGCCCGTGATCACGATGTCGCTGGTAACATGTGTGGTATATAATTTTTCCAGCAGGTTGATCTCGCCAAGCGCCGCGAGGGGCGTAATGAGGGAGCCGGTGCTGGTACCGCAGAGCGTATCGAACTTGATTTTTGGGGTGGCGGCCATGTATTTGAGCACGCCTACGGCAAACGCGCCTTTGGAGCCGCCGCCGCTGATCACCAATGCAGTTTTGGACATGATGAAATTTTTAGGGGTTTACAGATCGGGAAGTTTGGGCGGTTTCTTTTTAAAACAATGAATGCCGAGGCTGCCGGTGAACCACCAG
>JBQCFV010000565.1:0-3035 GCA_051958695.1 Chitinophaga sp.
AATACGGTATTCTTGATCCGCTCGGCCATCCCCATCGAATCGGTCAGCTTGACCAGGAGGCTATCCAGCTGCAGGTAACGATAGCCATCGATATAGCCTTTCTCCGATAATTCATTCAGCTCGCGGGACTGCAGCAATAAAATAGCATTATGGATATTGCTGTGCTTCGATACTTCTGCTACCTCATCTGCACTCAGGTAGTTTTTATAAGTAGGGTCATCAACACCGCGTAGAGCGCCTTTCAACGCATACAGGAACCCGATATGCCGGGTGATCATACGGCCATGGATCGCCAGCTTCTCTGCTTCGGAAATATCGTTCAGCTGCACATAGCTGATGATGTTCCGGGCCCAGGAGCGGGAATCGTTGACCAGCATGCCCCATATCTTCCGGCCTTCCCACCAGCGGTCGTACGCCTTGTTGTTGTTTAAGCCGATAAAAAAGGCCAGGGCTGTACCGAGCACGGCGCTCATGGTAACGGGGATGGAAACGTGCTGTTTAAGCCAGTAGGTATCCGCTACATAGGCAAGTGAACAAACGACGATGATCATCAGATCAAGACGCCAGGTAAGGCGGAACACCTGTATGAGCGAGAGCTTGTCGCGCAGCAGCATAAGCGGGGTTTTAAAGAAAGTATCTTTAAATTACAAATTCTTTGCGGGCTGAACAAAAGATGGGGTGAAGCGGAAGCATTTGCGCCTGCGGAATGATTGGAAAACCGCATCATCGGATTTTTGTCCGGTTAAAAAAATCATTGATTATGTTATCAAAGCTGGCCGCCCACATTCGCAAATTCGTGCCCTTGTCCGGTGAAGAAGAGCAGGTGCTCGGCGAATATATCGAGATCGGCGAGGTGAAGAAGAAAGACTTCCTGCTGAAGAAAGGACAGGTTTGCCAGGGGAATTATTTTATCATAAAAGGCTGCTGCCGCGCTTACTTTGAATCGGAGCGAGACGGGGAGCAGGTTTATCATTTCGCGATCGAGAACTGGTGGATCACCGATTACATGAGCCTCGAGTCGCATACGCCGTCCGATAATAATATACAGGCGGTGGAAAATACCACGTACGCCGTACTTTACCGCGATGTGCAGGACGAGTTGCTGACCGCGCTGCCGCAGCTGGAAAGATATTTCCGCATCATCCTGCAAAGGGCCGTAGCGGCCGCGCAGCTGCGTGTGAAATACATCTTTACGCAAACCGCCGAAGAACGCTACGATCATTTTTCAGGGCAATTCCCCGAGTTCATGCAGCGGGTGCCGCAGTACATGCTGGCTTCCTATCTTGGCTTCAGCCCTGAATTTTTCAGCAAGATAAGAGCCAAGAAGAAGACCTGAATTTCTTGAACCAGTTCAAGATTCCGGACGGCGTTTCAGCGCGACATTTGTGTTTGTAATAAAAACGAAACACGATGTCTGAAAGAATCAAGATCGGGAAAGCGGCCCCCGCCGGTTACAAGGCGATGTCGGCTTTTGAAAGCTACCTTCCGTCCACGCGCATCAGCGCATTGCATCATGAGCTGATCCGCATCCGTGCGTCGCCTATCAACGGCTGCACTTATTGCATAGACAAACATACGAAAAGCGCCCGTGCTCTTGGTGAAACCGAGCAGCGCCTTTACGCGCTCTCCAACTGGCGCGATACGCCGTTTTTTACGGAGGAGGAGCAGGTTATTCTTGCGGTCACGGAAGAGGTGACGCTGATAACGAAAGGGCTGTCCGATGAAACGTATGCTAAAGCGGCGGCGCTGTTTGATGAGGAGTATCTTGCCCAGGTTATCATGGCGGCGATCGTTATCAATGCCTGGAACAGGATCGGGGTGGCTACGCATATGCAGCCGGCGAAGGGGTAGCGGGGAGGTGTTAACACCTTCACCTCTCCAAAACAACCATACAAAACCACCACCGGTTTCCCCGAAATACCGTATCTTTCTATAAACCCTTTTTGTATGGACCAGCGTATCATCAACCTCTTCGATGAATATACCCACAAGCCGCTCAGCCGCGAGGTATTCCTGACACGCCTCGCCCAGATCACCGGCACCATGGCCGCAGCCATGACCATCCTCCCGCTTCTTGAATCCAATTACGCGCAGGCGGCAACCGCCCCGCTCGACCCCGGTTTGAAAGAAGAAGAAGTGACATGGCCTGGCGAGAATGTAACCATGAAAGGGTATCTCGTACGGCCGCAAGAAGACCGCAAACGCGGCGGCATAGTCGTGATCCACGAAAACCGCGGCCTCACGCCGCATATCAAAGATGTAACGCGCCGTGCGGCAAAAGCCGGCTACATCGCCCTTGGTGTGGATGCCCTCTCCGTTTTCGGTGGCACGCCGGCTGATGAAGACGAAGGACGTACGCTCATCGGCAAGCGGGACAAAGCGCAGAACCTGCAAAACTATCTCAAAGGCCTCGAATACCTGCGCAGCCGCCCGGACAGCAACGGCAAAACGGGATGCGTCGGTTTTTGCTGGGGCGGCTCCATGGCCAACCAGCTGGCGGTAAACGATCCGAAGCTGAATGCGGCCGTTGCTTTTTATGGCGGCCAACCCAACGCGGAAGACGTTCCAAAGATCAAAGCGCGGCTGCAGCTGCATTACGCCGGTCTTGACGAACGGATCAACGCAGGCATCCCCGCGTACGAAGCCGCACTGAAAGCCGCAGGGGTGAAATACCAGCTGTTTATGTATGAAGGGATGCAGCATGCATTTCACAACGATACCTCCGCCGCGCGTTACAACGCGGAAGCGGCAAAACTTGCATGGAGCAGAACGTTGGAGTTATTTAAAGAAACGTTGGGATAAGATATTTTCGGAGGGGAGACGATACAAGCTTCACTGCGGCGATGCAAACCCACAAATCCATCACGCAACCGTACTCTTCCCACGGTACCATACTCTCGTCAGCAGCACGATCGGAAGCCCTACACAAACCATGTGTATCAGCCAGCCGATCACCGCGCCGGCAAGATCGAACTTCGACGGCGGCACTGCGGTGAGGGGAACGATCACCAGGTTCATCATCACCCAAACAAACA
>JBQCFV010000566.1:0-12844 GCA_051958695.1 Chitinophaga sp.
TAATAGAATCCCTGCAACCCCACGTTCTCCCTGTCGCGCGAGGTGGAATCTCCCACGAAAGAAGTGATGGTAGACACGGTGAGGTTCACTTCCGTCCGTTTCCCGAAGAAACTCAATGTACCATCCACATTAAACCGGCCCAGCTCGCTGGAGCGGGTGTAGTTGTAGCCCACCGACACATTTCCTTCCAGCTGCTGAAAAAGTCCTTTCGTGTAATACGACAACTGGCTCACCGCTTCGATCCGGAGCAGAACGGCGCCGGTATCGGCAACAATGGCAATTTCCCCCGGTGTGGACGGAGGAAGGAGATTGCCGTAATATATCTGCCGGCCTACCGTTTCGATCCTGAATTTTTTGCTGACCGCTTTAATGCTTTTGATCTTTTCGAGCTTGATATTGACCAACCCCACATCATCCGCGTCAAAGGTCATGCGGCCCAGTTTGATGTTCTTCAGCTCGCCGGACAGTACGCTGTTGTTGTACAGGTGCAAGGTATCTTTCTGCTGCGCGACAGCCGAATATAACCCGAGATAAAAAAAGCAGGCAGCCAGCGATGTAAAAAGCTTGCAATTCATTTCCTTTCGTTTTTTACCGCACCACTTCTACCCAGCCTTTGTAGTCCCGGTCGCCTTGCGGCGTGCGTACTTTCAGAATATAGAAATAGGTGCTTTCCGTGAGGCCAAGGGCATCCCAGCGGTTGTCGTAATTTTTGTTCTGGTATACCTGGTTGCCCCAGCGGTTATATACCGCCAGCGTTGAGCCGGGATAGCGGTCGAGGCCGCGTATGACGAAGTAGTCGTTTTTCCCGTCGCCATTTGGTGTAATGATGTTGGGGATGAAAATATCCTCGCCTGTTACCGGCACCGGCGTGATGGTGAAAGTGTTGTCCGAAAGATCGATGTCGGTTTCCGCGCCCTGTATCACGGCGGTATTGGTGATCTCTCCGCCGGTGATCAGCCTGACGGTAAATACCAGCGTTTCGGAGGCGCCGGACGACATCTGCTGCATCCGCCATACAATGCTGCGCGTGGCTGCATCGTAAGCGGCCTCACCACTTGTTGCGGTGATGTTTACCGGCGCGCCAAGCATACTGGCGAGCTGATCGCGCATCACGATATCCGTAGCGGTATCCGGCCCGTTGTTGGTGGCGGTGATGGAGAACTGCAGCACCTGGTTTACGTTCAGGGGCGCCGGGGTGTTGAGCTGTTTCACGACTTTAAGGTTTGCGAATTTCCCGGTTTCGATCAACACGAAGGCGGTATCCGGCTCTGAAACATCAGGCGGGCCTGCGGCGATTACTTCATTGCGCACCTTTCCCGCTCCCGTTACGGTAAGCGTGTAACTCCACGATACCGATTCGCCTGCGTTCAGCAAGCCGATGTTCCATACCAGTTCGCGTTGTGCGTTTATGTACGTTACATTGCCTTTTGCAGGCTGGTTGTATGCGGGACCGCTCACGAGATCTCCGGCGGGTAATGTATCGGTCGCCACTACCGGGTTTACGGCGGTAACGCCCGCGTTCTTTACCGTGATATTGTAGGTAAGTACCTGGCCGACCGCATAGGGGCCTGAAGACGGGTTTATTGTTTTTTCCACCTGTAGCGGCACTTTGGCGAGCATAACCGTCGCGACGCTGTTGCTGATGTTGTCTGAGCTGTCCGCATCCGGTATGCCGGCGGGTGTTTGTATTTCGGCGGTATTGATCCATATGCCCGGCTCGGCGGCGGCGCCGGAGATCTGCAACGTTGCGCCTGCTCCTGCCGGGAATGTGCCGAGCGTTGCGGAAACCGTGTTGCCGGTGATACCGGTTTGTATGTTGGAAGCGCCGCCTGTTGTATTGATCACCGTTACGACCGGCTGCGTGATGCCTGCGGGCAATATATCTTTCACGATTGCGCCGTTCGCAGCGGAAGGCCCGTTATTGTTTACCGTGAGGTGGTATATGACCGGAGAACCGACGTAGGCCTCTGCAGTCCCTGCTTTTTGAACGGAAAGATCTGCAAGGCTTCCGATCACACTTACCACCGGCTGCGATGGTATGTGCGGGCCGTTTGCCGCAACGTACGCGGTGTTGATCACCTGCCCGTCAGCGGCATCGTTCCGCACCGTGCCTTTGATGGCAATGATAATACCGTTGGTGTCGCCGACAGGGATATTTGCCGTCACGCGCACCAGGTTGCCCGTTCCCGCTGCGCCGCCCGTTACGGTTACCGCTCCCCTCGTCAGTACCGTCCAGCTTACATCCGTCAGCACATCCGGCACCGTGTCTGTCATTACCGCAGCGGTGGCGTCGCTCGGGCCATCGTTGCGGACGTTCAGCAGGTAAGCCGCCGCCTGGCCGCGGGTCATTTTCGCCGGGCCGGCTTTCGCGATCCGGAGGTTGGAGGTTACGCCGATAATGGTAGCCGCTTCCGCGGTTTGCGGGTCGCTGCCTGTTTCGGCGGGCGTTACCATGGCCTCGTTCACGATCGTTCCAGATGCGTTCGCGGCGATAACGCCGTTTACCGTCAGGGTAATGAAGTTGCTGTCTCCGGCCGGCAGATCGCCGTTCAGCAAGATGTTATTCCCTGTTCCTGCGGATGCGCCACGGATAACCGCTATGCCGTTTACAACGGCCTGCCACCATACCTGCTCAATTGATGCGGGTACAAGGTCGGTGAGCGTAAAGTTCTGCGCATCGCTCAAACCTTCGTTGTTCACCACGATGGTGTATTGGATCGCCTGGCCCGCCACCGCCGTATCCGGAGCGGTTTTGGAGATGACCAGCTCTGGTACGGCCATCATCACCGTTTGCACCAGCGCCGATGTATCGCCCGCTCCAAATTCTTCGGCGGGCGTGATGACCGCGAGGTTTTTTAAAGTATCGCGGAAGGCAGGATCTACCACGCCGGTGACCGTGATCGTTACGGTATTGCCCGCGCCGGGCGGAAGGTCTGCCGTTACGTCGATCACATTGCCTGTACCGCCCGTTGGGCCGGTAATTTCCGCGGCGCCGGCGGCAACGGCGTTCCATGTTACGTTCCGGATGGCATCCGGCACACCGTCATGGATCAATGCGGCCTTTGCAAGGCTCGGGCCGGTGTTTGCCGCGAGTATCCTGTAGGTGATGGTTTCACCGGACTGCAGCTTTGCAGGGCCGGTTTTGACGATCCGCAACACGGGTCCCAGGTACACGAGCGTGGATATTTCGCTTGTGTCCGGCGGATTGCCCGGTTCGGAGGGCGTAACAATGGCGCGGTTGGTGATCCGGCCACTGAAGGAAGCGTCCATTTTCCCATTCACCATTATTTCGATGGAGGCGCCGGCGGGAATATCCGCGGTTACAGACAGGTTGTTGCCTGTACCGCTGCCGCCCGAAATGACCGCCGCGCCGCCGGTTACGTTCAGCGTATCCCAGCTTGCCTGGCCGACAACAGCGGGGACCAGATCGGTTATTACGGCATTGGAAGCATCGCTCAACCCATTGTTCACTATATGCAAAAGGTAGTTGACCGGTTCGCCCGCCGCCAGCCTTGCAGGGCCATTCTTGGTGATTTCCAGCAGCGGATGTTTTTCGATGACCGAAATTACAGGCGGAGACACTACCGGCGGGTTCAATGTATCCGCGGGTGCGGCAGTCGCCGTATTACGGATCGTATCCGCGGCGGAAGGCGATATCGTGCCGCTTATCACGAAGTATACCGCCGCGGCATTTGCAGCGGGAATGTCCACCGTCGCGTTCAGCAGGTTGCCTGCGCCGGTATTGCCCGCTGTCACCGCCGCACCGTTGACCACGGAGCTCGTCCACGCCGCGTTTTCGATGCGGCGGTCCAATGTATCCGTGATGGTTACATTGCGTGCGTAGGCAGGGCCGTTATTCGTCACAACGATGCCGTAAGTTATCTTACCACCGGCGGTTACCGTCAACGGCCCGGCTTTGCCAATCCGGAGCCCTGTTTCCCTGATCACGGTGGTGGTAACGGAATCCATTACCGGCGGTCCGCCTGCTCCGGCGGCTTGTGCAATGTTGAGGATATCGCCTTCGAAATCATGGTCTATCGTGCCATTGATCGTTATCACGATACTGCTCCCCGCTCCGCTGGGAATATCGGCGGTGGTGCTTACATTGTTCCCTGCGCCGGACAGCGGGCCTGTTACGGACGCTCCGCCTTCGACGCTCACGCTCCAGGAAGTATTTTCAACCTGCACTGGCACCACGTCTGTAATGCTTACATTATCCGCATCCGACGGGCCGTTGTTCGCGACCACCACGTTATAAGTGATCGTATTGCCTGCAGCTGCGCTGCGCGGACCGCTTTTCCTGATGCGCAGGCCTGTAGCGGCGCCTATCAGGGTATTGATGCTGCTGCTGTTATTGGCGAGGTTGTTATCGGTGAGGTTGAATACCGTTGCGGCGGCGGTGTTGACAGCAACGCCAGCGGTTGCGGTATCGCTCACTTTGCCGGCTACGTATATCGTGATGTAATTACCTGCGCCGGTAGCGATCTTCGCGGGAAGCGTGATGTTATTGCCCACGCTGTCTATCATGGTGCTGTCCATTACGGAAGCGTCGCCTGTAGCTATCGCCCGCCAGACGATGTTCGTGATCTCACCGGGCACCTGGTCGGAGATAATGACGGAGTCCGCGTTGCGGGCGCCCTGGTTGGCGATGCGAATCGTGTAAGTGACGGTTTCGCCTCTTTTTGCTTCCTGCGGGCCGGTTTTGGTAACGCTTACGTCAGTGGCGTTTCCGATCACGGTGGTGACGGAGCTTTGTTTGGTAACGCCCGCGGTTACACTGGCCGTGTTTACGATCGTGCCGGCCGCGTTGTTATTGATCAGGCCGCTGATCAGTATGGAAATCGTATTGTTCCCTACCGGTATGTTCGCAGTGGTGCTTACCGTGTTTCCCGTACCGGAAGAAGGCCCTGTTATTACTGCCGCGCCGGTGACCGTTGCTGTCCATGATGCAACGGTTACGCCTGCGGGAACGATGTCGCTGATCGTGGCGCCGGTGATATTGCCGGAGCCGCCGTTGGTGATATCCACTTTGTAAAGGATGCTGTCGCCGATGGCTGCAGTGCCCGGCCCGCTCTTCGATATCCTGATCACGGGATCGTTGTCTACCAGGGAAGTGACCGTGCTTGTATTATTCGCAGGGTTGGGGTCGGTGACGATGCTGCCGGCCGCAAAGGCCACGGTGGCGGTATTGGCGATGACCGTGTTGTTTACGGCGGTGGGGGCTACGGTGCCGGTAACAATGATGTTAAGCATGCTGCCGTCCGCCGGGATGTCTGCCGTGAGGCTTACATCGCCGCTGCCGGAAGCCGGGCTGATGTTCGTGATGTTGCCGGTAGCGGTGGCCATCCATGTTACGTTGGTCAGTGTGGTGGGCATCACATCGCTTACCTGTACGCCGGGCGCATTGTCGGGCCCGTTGTTCTGTATACGAAGCAGGTATTGCACCTGTTGCCCCGCCGCATAATTGGCGGAGCCGCTCTTGGTAATGCGGAGGTCGGCCGTATGGTCCACCGCGGTGATCACGGTGGCGGTATCGCCCGCCGGTGTCGCCCACGAAGGGTCGTTGACCGCGATGGCGCTGTTGGTAATGGAAGTGGCGAAGAAGCCCGGCGTTACAAGGCCGTTGACCTGTACGACGATCCTGGCTTGCGGCGCAGCGGGTATGTTACCGGTGATAAGTATGTCTCCCGTGCCTGTCGTTCCGCTGGTAATCACCGCGCCGTTGGCTGCCTCGGCGGTCCAGCTGACGCCTGTTATTCCCGCCGGGAGGACGTCTTTGATCGTAACGTTATCGGCATTGCTCGGTCCGCTGTTGGTAACGATCAGCGTATAGGAAATGCTGCCGCCCGCGGAAACCAATGCAGGCCCGGTTTTACTGATCGCCAGACGCGCATGCCTGCTCACCGAAGTGACGGCCGTGGACTGAACGGGTGCAATGCCTGCTTCGGCTGCGTCCGCAATGGCGGTGTTCGTGATATCTCCCGCAAAGCCGGGTTGTATGACACCTTGTATGGTGATCGTGATAAAATTACCGGCCCCTGCGGGAATATTGGCGGTTACGCTTAGCTGGTTCCCTGCCCCGGTGCTGCCCGCCGTGATCGCGGCGGCGCCGCTTGCAACGGCCGTCCAAACGGGGCTTGATACCTGCGCAGGGATAATATCGGAAATGACCGCCGCGGTTGCATCGCTCGGGCCGGTATTCTGCACCCTGACCACGTAGATGATCTTTTCTCCCGCATCGAGCTGCGAGGGGGCGATCTTGCTGATGAGCAAACGGGGCAGTTTTTTCAGCACGGTGATAATCACATCCGAACTGTCTGCCTGCATGCCCGGCTCTGACGGTGTCGCCACTGCGACATTACGTATATCCGTTGCCGTTTCATCCGGCGCAATATCGCCGGTGATGCTGATAACGATATTCCCGGAATCCGCCGGGATATCGCCCGTTACGCGCACCATTCCGCCCGAACCGCTTGCGCCGGCGGCAATTACCGCTCCGCCGCCTGCCGTCGCCGTCCAGCTTACATTGCGAAGCAGCGACGAAACCGAATCGGTGATCACGGCGTTGGTGGCGTTGGAGGGGCCAAGGTTCACGACGTTCAAACGATAGGTGATCGCCGTTCCCGGATTGGCTTCCGGCGGCCCCTCCTTCGTGATGCGCAGCGCGGTTTTCCGCAGTACGGCCGTCACTACCGGAGCTGATACCGCGCTGTCAGCGCCCACTTCAGCCGGCACCGCAGTGGCCGTGTTCCTGAAAATGCCGCTGTACATGGGATCGACCACGCCGGTGATCGTAATGTTGATGGCGTTCTCTCCACCGCCGGCGATGCGCCCGGTGATGCTTACGTTGTTCCCCGTGCCCGACGGCGCGCGCGTTACGGCCGCATCGCCGGTGACGCCGGTAGTCCACGACACTTGCTGCACTGCGGCCGGCACCACGTCTTCCATCAGCAGACCGCTCGCATCAGATAAACCGGTATTGCGCACGGTTACCGTATAGGTGACCGGTTGCCCGGCGGCCAGCAGTGCGGGGCCGGATTTTGTGACCGCGATCTCGGGTATCCTGCTTGTTACGGTCGCCGCGCTATCGCTTGCGGGCGGCACGGGTTCTGAAGGTGTAACAGTTGCAGTATTCACAATAGTGCCTTCTTCTGAAGCAGATGTTTTCCCGGAGACCGTGATGAATATTTTATTGTTTCCCGCAGGAATATTCGCAGTAACGCTTACATTATTGCCGGTGCCGGAAGCGCCGCTTACGATGGCGGCGGCGCCTGTTGCGGAGGTTGACCAGCTGACGCCGCTGAGGGTTGCCGGCACTACATCGGTGATAACGGCCTGACCGGCATCGGAAACGCCGGTGTTGCTTACTTCGATCACATAGATGATGCTGTCGCCGGATGTTATTTCACCGGGAGCGGTTTTGGAAATGACGAGCTGCGGCAGTCTGTTTACAACTGTTGTTTTCGAGGCCGTATCGCCGGTGCTGCCGGTATTTCCGGGCGTCAGCACGGCGGTGTTGACAATATTCCCTGAAAATGCGGGATCGATCCTTCCCCTGACCGTGATGGTGATCACGTCCTCATCGTCCGGGCCGATGTTGCCGGTGATCGGGATATTATTTCCCGAGCCGCTGCCGGTGCCAACGATACCGGCATTCCCGGAAGCAGATGCGTTCCAGGTAACGTTTTGCAATGTGCCCGGCACCGCATCGGCGATAGTAAGGTTACGTTCGCTGCTGGGGCCGTTATTTTTTGCGGTAACGACGTATGTAATGACGCTGCCCGCTTTTGCCGAATCGGGGCCTGTTTTTGTCAACACCAGCACCGCCTTTCTGCTCAGCATTGTTACCACTTCATTGGAAGTTATTGCCGCAACATCAGGCTCGGACGGGATTACATCAGCGTCGTTCCTGATCTCGTTTATCGCATCCGGGTTGATGGTTCCGTTGATGATAATGCGTATCGCCGAATTTGCGTTGATGTTTGCCTTCAGCTGCACGTTGTTGCCGGTACCGGAAGCGCCTTCCGTGATTTCCGCCGTGCCGCTTAATACGGCGGCGGTCCAGCTTACGTTGTTCAGCTGCGGTGAAACCAGGTCCCTGATAATCGTATTCAGAGAATGGGAAGGCCCTTCGTTTCCGACATCAACCGAATAGGAAATATTATCGCCCGCAAACGCGGTGGCGGGGCCGTTCTTGCTTATGCTGAACGACGGCATCCGTTGTACCGTCGCAATGTCCGTATCGGTTACGGAGCTTGCGAGCACGGCGGAGGGGTCTGCCGTAACCGTATTCACCAGTTCACCTTCGAAACCGGCGCCGATGGTACCGGTTACATGAATGATGACCTGGTTGGAGGAACCGGCGGGGATGTTGCCGGTGATGTTGATGAGATTCCCTGTCCCTGCATTTCCTGCCGTTATCATTGCCGCTCCCTGCACTTCCGTCGTCCAGGCCACATTCGTGATGGCGGCGGGCACCGTATCGGTGATCACGGTGTTCGGCGCGTCGCTGGGGCCGTTGTTGAACAGCCTGATGAGGTATTCAACCGGTTCGCCCGCCGTTGCGATCACTTCTCCCGGGCGGCTTTTGCTGATCGCCAGGCCGGGCGATCCGGCGATGAGGGTATGTGTCGTATTGGATGAAACAGCCTGCACGCCAGGTTCTGCGGCTGCTGCGGCGGCTACGTTCGTGATCGTGCCGGTGGCGGAAGCGTTTACCGTGCCTGTAATAAGAATGTATAATTTCCCCGTATCGCCGGCGGGCAGGTTAGCCGTTACGCTGACGGCGCTGCCCGTACCGGAAGCGCCGGAGACGATGGACACCTTCCCGGTGGCGGTGGCCGTCCAGCTTACGGCGCCGAGTTTGTCGGAGATCCCGTCTGTAAATACCGCGCCTATAGCGTCGCCAAGACCGGTATTTTGCGCGGTCAGGGAGAATTGAATGTCATTTCCCGCCACGGTGACCACCGGCGCGCGTTTGACAATTTTTAGATGCGGTATTCTTCTGACGGGGATAACGATGCTGTCTTCTCCCCCGTTATCGTCCGGCACATCGGGCGTTATTGCGGACGCGGTATTGGCGAGCGTGCCGCTGTAATCCGGGTTGATCGTTCCGCTGATGAGGATGGAAATTTTTCCTTCTGTTGCGGGGATGTCTGCCAGCAATGAAATGTTAGTGCCGGTGGAATTATTTTGTTTGATCACGGCGCCGCCGGATGCGGCATAGGTGATACCGGAGCTGGTGAACCCTGCAGGAAGCGCATCGCTGATCTGCACATTTGTGGCATCGCTGGGGCCGGCGTTCGTCACTTCCACCAGGTATTCCAGCTCCTGCCCGGCTTCGTAGGGCGGCGGCTGCATCACTGTTTTGACGACCTGTATATCGGCCTGGCTGGTGTAGGTGATGATGACGGTATCAGCGTCCGGCGGGCAGATCTCATTCGAGATCACCCATGCCAAAGTTGCAGCAGTATTCGGACCGATCGTAATGACGGAATTGGGATCGTTTGCATCTTCAACCACGGCATTGCCGCTCACAACGGCCCATGCGCCCGTACCAACAGCAGGCGTATTGGCGTTCATGCGGAATGCGCCGGAATTATAGCTCGTGCTGTCTTCCCCGGCGTCCGCCTCGGTGAGCGCGCGCGAAACCGTGATCTTAACCGCGCTCTGCGAAGGCGGGCATGCGCCGTTCGTTATCGTCCACCTGAAATGATAAGTGCCGGGCACGCTACCGGAAACCCGGGTACCGGGGTTATGAATATCCACGAACTCGGTTTCGCCCGGGCCGGTGAGCATCGACCAGGTACCGAGGCCCGTCGCTGGCGTGTTGCCGGCCAGTATCGCAAACGTATCCGCGCAAAGCGCCTGGTCCGGCCCTGCTACCGAAAGCGTGGGCGTACCGTAAATGGTCAGCGTATCGGTATATGGTGCTGACACGCAGCCGGTGACACTGTTCCTGAACGTAACGGAAAAAATGTATTGCCCCGGCGCCAAGTCGACAGGAATAGCGACGTTCAGCGGCGATATCGTAAGCGACGCATTTGTTACGGGAACGAAGCGCGGCATGTTGGCGGCGGTAACGCTGTACTGATCGGGATTGCCGGACAGAATGCTGAACGGTATGGACATTACGGATGCTCCCTGGCATAAGCCGGGAATCGTATCCACCGTAGCGGTTACCGGCGGGTTCGCCGTTACTTTGAATACCTGGCTGACGCCATCCCCTCCGCAACCGGCTACGGTGGCGGCTACCCGGTAAAAACGGTCTTCCGCAAGCGGCCCGGTATTCAGCCGGTCCGTAGTGTTGCCGGCAACGGCCGTCCAGCCGGCAACGCCGTTGGGGCTGCTTTCCCAGGCAAATGTATACCCGGTTGCGGGCGTTCCCGTACCTGGCGCGGGCGTAATAACAGCCTGCAGCTCCGCGCTTTCATTTTGGCAAACAGCAGAAGGGCCGGTGATACCTACGGAAAAGTCCACGATCTTTAATTCAACAGGATCGGACACTACGCGGCATTTTTCGTTCGCGATCTCGTCCGGGCCGCCCGCGGCCACTACCCTGTATTCATATCCCGCCTGCGCGTTAGTGATATTGAAAGTATACTGGTTATCCGTTCCGTTGCTGATCACACCGCCTACGTCGGTCCAGTTGGTGGCGCCAATAGGCCTGTTTTGCAACTGATAAAAGAAATTAGTATAACTGCCGGCAGGTAATGTCACGTTCAGCTCGGCGGTGCCTCCCGCACACACGATGCCGGGCGCCTGGGCGAAAATGAAGGGAGGCCCGCAGGCCGCGAAAGCGATATCGTCCAGCGCGATATCGTTTCCCTGGTCGCTGGGCGTGTTGCTGAAGATACGCAAAATAATAGTGCTGGTGGTGGATGGCATCTGGAACAATGCCGCCTGTCTTACCCAGGTGCCGGGAGCGTCGTAGGGAACCTGCCCGGTGGATACCGATGCAATGGGCGTTCCGTTTGGATCGTTCGCATCCATGATATCGAAGCGGAGACTGGGTTGTGAAAGATTGCCCTGCGGGTTGATGTTCATGATCCAGGCGGAAAACTCGAAAGTGGTGCCGGCGCAAAGCCCGGTGATCGTTTTTTCGAAGAATTGTCCCGGCGTGGCCTGCGCGTCTACCACCATACAAAAACCGGTACCGTCGCCCACGGTGTGATCGGGACGGTCGACGAAATAAAAATTATTATAGCCCTGCGTGGTATTGCTGATGGTGTATTGCCCCGGATACGGCCCCATCGTGGTGCTGGTGATGGTTTCGGGACTGTAGTAGGTGTAAGAGGTGATGCCGGAAGGCAATGGCGGCCCCAGCGTGGGTTTGGCGGCAGTACCGGCCGAGCCGAACGTTTCGATGAACACCGGGTCGCCGAGCGAGCCGGAGCATTGTTGCGCCAGTAATCCGCGCAGCGGGAAAAGGAGCAACAAAACAATGGATGAAATATATCCAAGGGATCTTTGCGTGCCGCCGGGAATGCAACACATCTTCCGGGGAATCCACAACAATGAATGACCTCCCGTCATAAGCATGATTTACGATTAGGTTCTTAACACTTGGATAACCTAAGTAAGGACACCTCTCAACATACACTGCCTCCAAAAAAGTATTAAAATTCCGGAGAGGTGTCCTTTTTTCATATAAAGACTGGAGAAAACGAGATTGTCTTAAGCCGGGAGAAAAACGCGGATGTCCAGGTTCGCCTTCAGGTATTCCAGCACTTTGCGCAGCTGCTTTTCCACCGTTCCTTCGGGCCTGTTGAGCTGCCGCGACACTTCTTTGATGCTCATCGCCTGCATGCGGTTCAGTGAAAACACTTCGGTGTAACGCTCGGGCAGCTTCGCCAGGCACCGCCTGATCTCGCGCTGCAGATCGCTCATGTACAGGCATTCCACGACCGAATCCGATGGTATGCTGTCTTTTCTGAACTGCGCCAGCATATGCCGGTGATGATTGCCCGTATCGCGGTGATGATTCATCGCTCGGTTGCGCACGGCCCTGCATAAATAAGATGCAAGGCTGCCTGTTTTAGATAGCGCAAGGTTGCTGGTGTAAAAATTCACGAGGATGTTCTGCACGATCTCTTCTGCCGTGTAACGGTCTTCCACGAACGCGGATGCGTACGCGACGAGCTTGTGCCAATACCTTTTGTACAACAGGCTGAAGCCTTCTTCGTTCCTGTTTGCAATCAGATGGAGAATCTTTTCATCCGGAAAGATCGGTTCGGGTGTAGCTAGTGTCTTCATGGGATTTTTGTTTGCTGATACAATAAGCGGTTCCTAAATGCCCCTGATCATGGGAAAAAGTGTCTTTTTTGTCTATTATTTAAACTTTTTGGGTCTGTTATGCATTCTTTATCAGGGGAACTTTGCTTTATTAGTTCAAATTTAATCTTAACCTAAGAAGTACGATGTAACAGTTACTATGAAAATCCTGTCGTAATTTCTGCTACATGCTTTGATTTCAGAATTAGTATGATCAATACAAACTATTATGGCAAAAGGCTACTGGTTTTTATTCGTCTTATTATTACTGTCGGCAAGTTGCGAATTTTGTTTTGCCCAGCCGGCCCGTACCAATGTGCAACACTTCAACAGCGAGAACGGATTGCCGCAGAACAGCATCAAAGGCATTAAAATTGACGCGAACGGGTATATCTGGCTGGGCACTGAGGGCGGTCTACTGCGATATGACGGCAGTGAGTTCAGGCTTCTCAACAAAAAAAAGGACGGCACGCAGATATCGGCACGCCTGGCATATCTCGATGTAACGGTTTCCGGAAAGACCTTCTTCCTAAAATCGGCCGATAAATATTACAAGGTATCCGGGAATTTA